>NZ_JBFAYB010000054.1:0-58907 GCF_040681075.1 Streptomyces sp. NPDC051907
ACGTTGGCGGAGGAACGATTCAAGGCCCTGTCGGCTGAGCAATCGGCAGTGATCGAATCGCTTGACCTCGAAGCCGCTGAACTGGCTCGGGAGGCCGACCTCTCGGTCTTCTTCGCGGACGGCGAGGCACTGGCGGAAGCGTGGGCGGAGTCGACGCTCACGGACCGACGCATGCTCCTGGGGTGCGTCTTGAAGTCGCTGACGATCGCTCCCGCTCGCTTCCCCGGGGATCGTGCGCCGATCCTCGACAGCGTTGTCCCGCAGTGGGTTGCATTATGGTCCCGTTTGCGTAGGTCTAGGGTTCGAATTCCGAAGGCGAACGAAGGCCCAGGTCAGGTGGGGAGCACCCTTCCTGAAGTGTCGCAACGCTGCTGGTGGAACCTGCTCGTTGGTGCCGGGCTCTGGCTCGGGCATCGGCATGGGTACAGCGTTCAGTCGCCACACTTCCATGGTGGCCACCACCAGGTCGCCGCCCTGCAGGCCGCTCAGCACCACGTCAACTCGTCGATCGTGAGCCGGTCCGGGTCGACTATCCCGCAGAAGGAACTCATCGCGAGGCTCCTGGCGGACACATGCGAAATCTGCGGAAGCAAGGGCAATGTGCAAGTGCACCACGTCCGCGCTCTCGCCGACCTCGCACATGCCGGACGGCAGCCTTCCGACTGGACGCGCGTCATGCTCCAACGACGCCGCAAAACGGTCGTGGCCTGCGATGTTCGCCACGACCGCATCCATTCGGAACAGCCAGCCAGAACATTCACGCCGTAGTCACTGGAGAGCCGGATGACCGGGAACCGTCATGTCCGGTTCGGCGGGAGGCCGCGCGGACCAGGATCTGTCACGACAGACACCTCGCCGCGCGGCCGACGCAATGGGCTGGCTCATGCACCGCCGCCGCCTGGCCCGCGACTACGAAGCACTCCCCGCCCGCTCCACCGCCAATGGGTCGAAACGCCCTCTGACCGGGGATCAGGCCGACAATCGGTGTGGAAGTCTGGCCGGGGAGTGCGCGGTCTGTTCCTGCGGGTGTTCCCGTCCTTCCGGGAAGTCCCCTTCGAGGGGGCTGTGGACGGGTGCCGCCGTCTTCTCCGGCGGGGTGCCCGGCAGGAGGAGTTCCACGTGTTCGGCGCCTGCCTTGCGCTGTCGTTCGGCGAATTCCTCCACCTGGCTGCGGCATGCGAGGTCGAGGTGGACCACGGCGGTGAGGTCCAGATGGATGCGCGGCCTGCCCGCGACAGAGTCCAGGGCCTCGATCAGCTTGGGCAGGCGCAGGAATGTCGCGTTGCCGCTCATGGTCAGGCAGGCGGTGTTGTCGACCGAAGTGGTGCGGAAGGCGATCCTGGACATGCGCAGGGCAACCAGGACGATGGCGACCGCCAGACCTACGAGCACGCCTTCGAGGAGGTTGGCGACCACGATGGCGACGGTCGTGACGACCATCACGATGCCCTCGCCGCGGTCGGTCTTCCACATCTTCGGGAAGGCGGTGGGGTCGAAGAGTTTCCAGCCCGCGTGGAGGAGGATGCCGGCAAGCACCGCTACCGGAATGAGGCCGAGCAGGCCGGGCAGCAGCAGCCCGAAGCCGAGCAGCCAGCCGCCGTGCAGCACGCGGGAGGTCTTGGTCTTGGCTCCGGCCTGGACGTTGGCGGAGCTGCGGGCGATCACTGCGGTCATGGGCAGTGAGCCGAGGCTCCCGCACAGAACGTTGCCGATGCCCTGGGAGACCAGCTCCGCGTTGTACTTGGTGCGAGGCCCGTCGTGCATCCGGTCGACGGCGGCGGCGCTGAAGAGGCTTTCGGCGGAGGCGATGACGGCGAAGGTGATCACCATGGTGATCACCGCGGGGTCGGCAAGGCCGGCGAAATCGTCCGGACCGGGGAAGTCCACCGCGTCCAGCAGGCTGCCGAAGACCACCCGCTTGACCTCGATGCCGGGCAGGGCGGCGAGGACGGAGCCGAGCATGACCGCGATCAGGGGGGCGGGCACATTGGACAGGGGGGCGGGCACTTTCTTCCACAGGAAGCAGATCGCCAGGGAGCCGATGCCCAGAGACAGGGCGGCCAGCCGGTGTGGATCGGCAAGGGTGGACTGGACCAAGTGCGGCAGGCCCTCGATGTTCTCGACGGCCGAGCCGAGCTGCTTGGCGTCCATGACGGCGTAGCTCTGGCTCAGCATGAGCGGCAGCCCGATGCCTGCGAGCATGCCCTGCACCACGGCCAGGGAGATGGACTGGAACAGACTTCCCAGTCTGAGCGCTCCGAGCCCCACCTGGATCAGGCCGGAGGCCAGGATGACGGGGCCGAGCAGGGCAAGACCGTGCTCGGTGGTGAATTCCAGGCAGAGCCCGGCGAGGCCGGCTGCCGGCCCTGATACCTGCAGGCTGCTGCCGGGCAGGAAGCCGACGACCAGGCCGCCGATGATCCCGGAGATGATGCCGAGGGCGACGGGGACGCCGGAGGCGGCCGCCACCCCGATGCACAGCGGCAGGGCCACCAGAAAGACGACGAGGGAAGCGAGGACGTCCTTGCCGGCGGAGGCCGGGCGGGCCGACTGGCCGGGTCCCCGGCGGGCGTGGCGTGCGCTGCGGGCGGAGCGTGTGTGTTCAGGGGGCACGGGTGTTCCTTTCGCGCGCACCGGTGACCCGGTGCGCTGCAGGGGCTGTGGTCTCAGCGCTGGCCGAATACACCTCCTGCCTCGTCGAGCTCCCACAGATCCCCTGTGTCCACCCGGTAGTACCAGCCGTGCAGGCTCAGTCGGCCGGCGGCCGTGCCGCGCTCGATCTGCGGATAGCCGCGCAGCGTCGTCAGTTGCGCGGTGACGTGACGCTGTACGGCGTCCGGCAGCGCCGGGTCCTTCGGCGGGATGTCGAGCAGCCCGGTCAGTGCCGGCCTGGCGAGGTCCACCCAATCCGCCACGCTGGGCAGACGGGTCAGGTCCTCACCACGAGCCACGGCCCCTACCGCGCCGCAGTGCGAGTGCCCGCACACGATGATGTCGCGGACCTTCAGGACCTCCACCGCGTACTCGATGGTGGCGGCTTCGCCCGACCGACAGCCCGGCCGGTAGGGCGGCACGATGTTGCCGGCGTTGCGCAGCTCGAAGAGTTCGCCCGGCGCGGCCGCGGTGATCAGTGTGGGCACGACCCGCGAGTCCGAGCAGGTGATGAACAGCGCTGCCGGGGCCTGCCCGAGCGCGAAGTCCCGGAAGAGTTCCTCCTCGTGGGCGATGCGGTGTCGAAAGGAGCGGGCCCGCTTCAGTAGGTCGTCCATGCTCACGTCTCCTGGCTCTGAGACATCCTGGGTGGATGTCATGGGGGAGAGCCTGTGGCGAGTACATGAGCTAATCGTGGGTTGCCCGTGAGAGTGTTCTCATGGGCACGCCGCAACGGTTTGGCGCGGCCGGGAGACGCCCACGTACCCAGCCGGACGGCGGCGTACGCACGAAGACGGTGTGCTCGAGCCGGATTGCACGCGAGGCTTCCCCAGGTCACCTGATCGGAACGTGTGCGAACCGTGCCGAGCGGTCGAGGTCGCCTGCAGTGTCGCTGCCAGATGGGCTTCGCCCGCCCTGGGCAGGTCCTGGCCGGAGGCATGGCGGGCTGCCGAGCGCCCCCCGAACCAGATGACGCCCGGCCTGCGGCGGCGCCGCCTGGGCTCTGCCCATGAACTCTTGTGCGCGGACAGAGGCGGCAGTCAGACGCGCAGCCGGTAGCCGGCGCCGCGGATGGTCTCCACCCGGTCGGCGCCCACTTTGCGTCGCAGGTAGCGCACGTAGACGTCGACGATGTTGGACCCGGGATCGTAGTCGAATCCCCAGACCATGCTGAGCAATTGCTCCCGCGTCAGCACTTGATCGGGGTGGCGCAGGAACGCCTCGGCCAGTGCGAACTCCCGCGCGGACAGCTCAGCCACCCTCCCGTCCACGTGTGCCCGCCGGGTGCGCAGATCGAGTACGAGGTCACCGGCTCTCAGCAGTGAGGCTTCCGGGGCGCCGTCCGCGCGTAGCCGTAGCCGTACTCGGGCCAGCAGCTCCTCGAAGGCGAACGGCTTGGAAAGGTAGTCGTCGGCGCCGCCCTCCAGACCCGCCACAGTGTCGGACACGCTGTCCCGCGCCGTCAGGATGATCACCGGCAGGGTCACCCGGTCCTCGCGGAGCCTGCGCAGCACGGTGAACCCGTCGCAGGCCGGCAGCCCGAGATCCAGGATCATCAGGTCACAGCCGCCCGCCCGGGCCTCCTCGTAGGCGGACAGCCCGTCGCCGACCACGGTGGTGACGAAACCAGCGCTTTGCAGGCCCCGTTGCACGAAAGCGGCGATCCTGGCCTCGTCCTCCGCTATGAGTACCCGGTTCATGGTGTCCTTTCTGCCAGGAAGTGTGGGAGGGCAGAGCGATCACGAATCGGGCGCCGCCGCCCTCGGCGTCCTCCACCCAGGCCGTGCCGCCGTGCGCCTGAGCGATCTCCAGGACGATGGCGAGGCCGAGCCCGATGCCCGGGCTCGACGCGTCGGTCGAGACGACTCGGCCGACTTGCGCGAAGCGTTCGAAGATGCGCTCCCGGTCCTGCGGCCCGACCCCCGGCCCCGTATCCCGCACCCACAGCAGCAGGTGGCTCTCGCGGAGCTGGGAGCCGACCTCGATGAGGTCCCCGGCACGGGTGTGGCGCACGGCATTCGCCGCGAGCTGCATCAGCGCCTGGGTCAGCCGCTGGCCGTCGATAAAGAGCGTGGCCTCCGACACTTGTGCCACCTGCCAGTGCCGGCTGCCCAGCGCCCGGGCCTTGGCGACTACGTCGACCACCAGGTCCGTCAGGTTCGTCTCGCCGAACGCCAGGAAGTCCGGGCGCTCCGCCTTGGCCAGCAGCAGCAGGTCCTCCACGATCCGGGTCATCCGGTCCAACTCGTCCACTACCAGGGCTCGGGTCGCCGCCGGATCGTCCGCCCCGTCCTCCATCAGCTCCAGAGTGCCCCGGATCACCGTGATCGGGGTGCGCAGCTCGTGCGCCACTTCGTCGAGAAAACGGCGTTGGGCGGTGAACGCGCTCTCCAGCCGGTCCAGCATGTTGTTGAACGTATGCGCCAGCGCTGCCACGTCGTCAGTTCCCGCCACCTCCAGCCGCTCCGCCAGGTCGGACTCTCCGATCCGCTCGGCGGTCTGCCGCACCAGGCGGATCGGCGCCAGCACCCGGCCGGCCACCAGCCAGCTCGCCCCGCCCGCGAGCACCAGCCCTCCGCCACCCGCGGTCAGGAACATCTTCGCGAGCCACCGTTCCTCCCGCGTCTGGCGATCCCGGAACTCCACGATCACCAGACGCGTGTCGTGCCGGTCCCCCGCAACCCGCACCGGGACGACGCCGTAGCGCACTCGCCCGGCCGGCGAGTCGAGCCAGCCGATCCGCGTGCCACGCCCCTTCGACAGCCGCGCGACCACAGCTGCGTCCTGGTCCAGTCGCGTGGGCACGGCACCGGGGCTGCGCCGGTCGGGACGGCCGTCGACGAGGCTGAAGAACGCCTCCTCGCGGCGCGGCAGGTTGACGGTCATGAACTCGGTCAGCAGCGACGCCCCGTCGACGAACGGCTCCCCGGTGGCCGGCTCTCGCGCCGTCTGTGCGAACCGGCGCAACTGGTCGGCCTGACGGCGCAGTTGATCATCCACCTCGGCATCAAGCCTGACCTGCCACATCAGCGTGATGCCTAACGCCGGCACGGCCAGCGTCGTGGCGACCAGGAGCAGCATCATCCCCACGATGTGCGACCGGGCGCTCGGCATCCGACGGCGCCGTCTCACCCGTCGCTGCCGCCGTCGTCATCGTCATCGCTCCCGGCCGTAGCTCGCCGGCTGGCACTGGGAGAAGGGCCCGCATCGTCGTCGCTGAGGGGCGGCGACGGCCTCGGGACCGGCCGGCCTCCGGGTTCGGCCGACGAACTCGGAGCAGGCGACTCCACGGCTGACGGCGGTGGAGCAGAGGAGGGCACGACAGACCGCGACGGAGGTGACGACGGCTCAAGACCGTTCCTCGATGCAGGTACCACGACCTCAGGACCCAGAGATGGCGGATCGCCGTCACCGGACCACCCATACCCGGTCAGTGCCCCTACGGCCGTAAGGGCGCACAGAGCAGCGACTACCACGCCGACCTTCCGAAGCACCATCCGGCCAGTCTGCCGCCCCAATCGAACGCACGGATGAAAGAGGAGAGATTTCTCATCTCCCGCCTCAGGCGGACATCCCACCCTTCCGGACCACGGCGACAGCGTCCGCTCGCGGCCGGTTTCGGGTGCGGACAGATCTCCCGAGCTGCAAGAAACTGCCGCCTCTGCGGCCGGTTGGGGGAGCGGGCGCGGCAGGGCTCGGCAGCTCTGTTCCGGGCTCCACCGCACGGTCATATGGCCTTGTATGAAGTCCCGCAGCTGGGGGACCCGCCCGATCTTCCCGGTCCGACGCGATGCTGCGGCCGGAGACCCTGATCAAGGGTGCCGTGGTTCACGAGCGGCTGGTGGCCGAGCACGGCTTCACCGGCAACTGCCAGCGGGTGAAGCTCTATATACAGGAGGCTCGTCCCCGTATCGCCCTCGCGTGGCTCGGGCAACGGGCCGCACCGGGCCGCGTGTTCGCGTCGTACCCTCGGCTCCAGGGCTTTCACACGGCGACCCGCCGGCGTGGCGGCGGAATCGAGCTGGGACCGACCGTCGCCGTCGGGCAGGCGCGAGTGCTCGGCGCCGAAGTGAGGTTCTCCAACCAACCCGCCGGTGGAGCCCAGACGGTCCTGGACCCCGCGCCGGGCGGGTTCACGAGCCCTGTGTGCCCGCGATGATCAGTTGACCCACCTGCTCGCCGAGGAGGGTGCGTGCCTGCGCGCCGAGTCCGTCGTCGGATACGAAGTAGTCGATCTCGGACAGCTTGGCGAACCGGCTCAGGCCGACGATGCCCCACTTGCTGTGATCAGCTACTACGGCCACCTGAGTGGCGGCAGAGATCAGCGTGCGGTTGGTCTCCGCCTCCGCAAGGTTCGGAGTGGTCACCCCGGCACGCTCGGACACCCCGTGGGCGCCGACGATCAGCAAGTCGACTTGCAGGGAGCGGATCGCTTCATCTGCCAGTGGCCCGACCAGAGAAGCCGACTTCGTGGGCGCGCCACCCGTGACCAGCAACGTCGGGCCGATGGGTCCTTCCTCTGCCCCGGACCGCCGCAGCAGCTGCGCAACGGGCAGGGAGTTGGTCACCACCGTCAGCCCCGCGATGTCCCGCAGCCGGTGCGCCACGGCGTACGTCGTCGTCCCTCCGGAGATCGCCACGACGCTGCCGGGCTTCACCAGGCCGGCGGCTGCTTCGGCTACTGCCCCCTTGGCTGCTGACTCGAGGGTGGACTTGGTCTCGAACCCCGGCTCGTCGGACGTGGTGGCGGCGGTGCCCACGGCCCCGCCGTGCACCTTCTCGACGGATCCAGCCTTGGCCAGCACGTCCAGATCGCGGCGGACGGTCATGTCCGAGACCCCGAGCTGCTCCACGAGGGCGGCTACGCGCACCGCCCCCTTGCGGCGCACTATGTCGAGGATCAGGTCCCTCCGCTGCGCCGCCAGCGGCGTCGGCTCCGTCACAATCCCACCCGATGATCTTCAGCGAATTCCAGACGAGGATCAATTGTACCCTGCATCCATCACGATCGGACAAAAGGTCACGCCGAAACGTTGCAGTCCGATGAGGTCCGTCCCCTTTTGGGGCGGACCTCATCGGGCGGACTGCCGCTACCGACGTACGACGTGTCAGTGCGGTAGTCCGACGGCGCGTTCGCCGCTGCGGCGTTGCTGGATGACGACGGCGGCGACGAGGAGGGCGCCCTGGGCGACGTTCTGCCAGAAGGTGTTGATGCCTTCCACGGTCAGGCCGTTCTCCAGGGCGCCGAGCAGGGCGACGGCCAGGAGCGTGCCGCCGATGCCTCCCTTGCCGCCCTTGAGTGCGGCACCGCCGAGCGCCGCCGCCGTGATCGCCTTGAGTTCGAGGCCCTCGCTGCCGGAGACGGGCTGACCGGAGCCGGTTCGGGCGGTCAGCAGGATGCCCGCGACGGCCGCGACGACGCCGATGACGGCGTAGACGGCCACCAGGTATTTGTTGATGTTGATGCCGGCCAGCCGCGCGGCGGTGTCGTTCCCGCCGATGGCATAGATGTTGCGGCCGATGTCCGTGTACTTGAGCAGGACGTGCACGGCGAGCGCGACGACCACCAGGATCCAGATCATCACCGGAACCCCGGCGATCTTGCCCCGGCCGAGGAAGACGAACAGCGGGTCGTTCAGGACGTAGCCCTGAGCCCGCCCGTCCGAGACCAGCTGCGCCACGCCCTTGTACGCGGCCAGACCCGCGAGCGTGGCAATGGTCGGGTTGACACGTCCGTACACGATGGCCACGCCGTTGACCACACCCACCAGGATCCCGACACCCACCGCGGCAACGATGCCGAGGTAGGGGTTGGAGCCGGTGGACGTAAACACCATGGCGCTCACGACCGAGGCCAGGCCGGCCTGGGAGCCGACCGAGATGTCCAGCCCCCCGCAGATGATGACGACCGTCTGCACGATCGCCAGCAGACCGGTGATCGTCGCCGCTTCGCCGATCACTTGCATGTTCGACAAGCTCAGGTAGTTGTCGTTGAGAACCCCGAACAGGGCCAGGACCAGGACGAGAGCGCCAATCAGGCTGAGATTCTGACCGCCGAGCGACGAAAGCAGACCCCCTTTGGATTTCTGCACCGGAGCAGGGGTGTGTTCGGTTGTCGTCGGCGTCTGGGTGGTGGTCATCGAGCGTCTCCATCGGCGGAGTCTGTGAGCGGTCGGTCCAATGCGACGGGAGCGAGGTCGTCGGCCATGGCGAGGCTGAGGATGGCTTCCTCGGTCGCCTGCGAGCGGCTGAGTTCGCCTGTGATGTGGCCGTTCTGCATCACGACGATCCGGTCGGCGAGGCCCAGGACCTCAGGCAGTTCGGAGGAGATCACCAGCAGGGCGACCCCTTCCCGGGCGAGGTCGGCGATGATGCGGTAGATCTCCGCCTTGGCGCCGACGTCGATGCCGCGCGTGGGTTCGTCGAGGATGAGGACCTTGGGCTTGCGCAGCAGCCACCGTGCGAGCACAACCTTCTGCTGGTTCCCGCCGGAGAGTTTGCGTACTTCGTGCTCGATCGAGGGCGTACGTACCCTCAGCCGGTCGGAGAAGTCCTGCGCCACCGCCTTCTCCTGACGGCTCTGGACGAAGCGCCAGCGGCGCAGCCGCTCCAGGCTGACCAGCGAGGTGTTGTCCCGGATGGATCGATGGAGGAACAGTGCCTGGGCCTTGCGTTCCTCGGGGGCGAGTCCGATGCTGGCCCGGATCGCGTCCTTGGGGCTGCGCAGGCGCAGGGGCCGGCCGTTCACGGAGACCCGGCCCGATCGGATCGGCTGGTCACCGGCTAGGGCGAGCGCCAGTTCGGACCGCCCTGCGCCCATGAGCCCGGCGAGGGCGACCACCTCTCCGGCGCGGACCTGCAGGTCGATGCCGGAGACGTCGTCCGTCGTGACACCCTCCAGCTTCAGGACCACCTCGTCGCGTGCGACGTCCTGCCGCACGAACAAGGTGGACAGGTCACGCCCGACCATCAGGCGGACGACTTCTGCCTCATCGGTGTCGCCGGCTTCAAGCACACCGGCGACCGTGCCGTCGCGCAGGATGGCTATACGGTCGGCGAGTCGGAAGATCTCCTTCATGCGATGGGAGACGTAGATGACGGCGATGCCCTGCTCACGCAATCGGTGGATGAGGGCGAAGAGCGCCTCCACCTCGTTCTCGGAGAGCGAGGAGGTGGGCTCATCGAAGGCTATGACCTTGGCGTCACCCGTCAGCGCGCGCAGGATCTCCACCAACTGACGTTGCGCCGGAGTCAGTTCCGAGCCCAGCTGATCGGGTTGGATGACCTTCTCGAAGCCGAAACGGGCCAGGTCGGCGGTGATGCGTTGCCGCAGCGCTGCCCGGTCGAGGCGACGCCCCGCGCGCCTCGGCAGGGCGCCCGCGTACACGTTCTCGGCGACCGAGACATGCGGAATGATCTCGGGCTCCTGCGGAATGATGCGGATACCGGCCCGGCGTGCATCATGCGGCGAGGACAGAGTGAGTGTACGTCCGTCCCACAGGATGCTTCCCTCGGTGGGCTGGTGGTCACCGGTGAGGATCTTCAGGAGGGTTGACTTGCCCGCGCCGTTCTCGCCCATGAGGGCGGTCACCTGGCCTCGGGGGAAGGCGAGCGTGACGCCGTTGAGCGCTTGCACCGCACCGAAGCGTTTGGTGACGTTCTCCACGGAGATCTCTTCGCCGGTGCACGGGGCAGAGGCGGCTGCGGGTGGTTCTGTGCCGGCTGTGGTCATGGGGGCCTCACAAGCTGGAGGTACGTGTGCCGGCCCTGCAACGCTGCTGGCCGGCGGTGGTCGGGACGGGTACGGGGCCGCTGCGGCTGCCGTACCCGTCCTGGGGGCGGGGCGGAGCTCAGCCGCAGGCGACCCCCGCGTCCTTCCAGTTGGAGGCGTCGACCATCTTGGTCGGTGCGAAGGCTTCCTTGGGGAAGTCCTTGCCGTTCTTCAGCTTGTCGAACATTGTCTGCACGGCCAGCGCACCGACGTCCTTGCCGTTGATGAAGAGCGCCGCCTTCATTCCGGACGGCTTGCCCGAGCTCCAGTTCTTGCAGGCCAGGTAGGCCCCGAGACCGACACCGATGACGTTGTCGGGCTTGAAGCCGGCGTTCTCCAGGGCAGTGACGCCGCCTTGGACGTTCTCGTCGTTACAGCCCCACACCACCCAGTGCTTCACCGAGGGGTTAGCGGTGATCGTCGCGGCGATCTTGTCCTGGGCGCCCGTCGGAGAGTTGTCCGTCGGCACGTCGATGTTCTGCACCGGCGCACCGGCAGACTCCCCGAACGCCTTCTTCGAGGCGTTCACCCGATCGGTGCACACCGTGACGTCCTGCTTCCAGGCCGAGATCGTGCGGGTCTCCGCGGGATTCCAGCCGGCCTTCTTGAACTCTTCGGCGGCTCGCTTGCCGACCTCACCGCCCATCTGCTCACCGCTGAACCCGATGCGCGGCACGAGGTCGTCTTCAGCACAGGCGGACGGGTCCGGGCCGGTGCTGCAGATCTGGTCGTCCGACGTCAGGAGCGCCACCTTGGCGTCCTTCGCCAGCTTGACGACCTGCGGACCCACGGCCGGGTCGGGAACGACGACGATCAGGCCGTTGCTCTTCTGCGATATGGCCGCCTGGGCCTCGCTCACGGTCTTGTTCGCGTCGTTGCCCAGGTTCACGATCTTCAGATCGACGCCGAGTTCGGTCGCCTTCGCCTTGGCGCCGGCGGCTTCGCCGATGAAGTACTCCTGGTCGCCCTGCTTCTGAAGGTAGGTCAGGGATATCTTTCCGTCGACCTTCGCCACCTCCGTTCCCCCAGCCGTCGCCTCCTGGCCACTGGAGCACGCGGACAGGACGAGCATCGCGGCCAGACCCAGAGCCGCAGCCGCCACCGGTCGGCGGTTGTGGTGAGTGAGCATGTCATTCCCTTTGCTTGGACGGTCGCACAGGACCGAGCAGTGAGGCGCGCGATGTGACACGGCTGCGGGCCGGCCGTCGTTGCCGTCGCTGCCCTACGGCCACGGGCCGGGGCAGGGTCTGCTGAGTGAGGAACCAGCGTTCGGAACCTCGCTCGACGACGAACGAGACGAGCGGACGATCACCCCTAGCTGAGAAATCCGCCACAGTCGGTCTCTTTCGCACTTGATGCAACAGAGAAAAGCGCTATTTCCTCCATAAGTCAACAGGGTGAAGGTGGGGTTTCCGATCGATGCACCCCTGTGACCTTCCGCGCTGCGCCCAGCCCAGCGTCTGCCGCCCCGCACAGCCCTTGCCCTTCCCAGTACCGGATGAGCAGGGTGTCAGGGTTTCCTGCCGGGTACTCAGCATCGCCGTACCCGTGATCCGCAGCTTTCTCGGGCAGGGCCCGGACGCACGCGCCGCGGTGCTGGCGAATACTGTTGACTTCTCAAGGTGATGTTCGATTGTGTTGACTGGTTCGGGTCGGGGGAGGTATGGAGCAGTCGAGGGCAGCCACGGCAGGCCGCCACGACGGAGCGCCGGCATCGCGGCGAGCGCCATGCGAGCGGTGTCGCCTAGCGCTGCCCGACGGGTCCGTTCCAGCGCTGCTCGGCGGCCGCGCCTGCGCGCCCGAAGGCGACAGGAGCGCCGGGTTCACTGCCGCCGGAGGTCAGGGCGAAGCCAGGGGCGATGTGAAGTTTGATGTGTCCTGCGTCCTGCGTCCTGCGGCGTCGGTGGAGAGGGCCAGGTTCGCCCTGCGGGTACAGGGTCGCTGCCGATAGGTCGAGCGAAGGCGGCAACGCGCGGCCGATGACGCCGGAACAGCTCGGCTTCGGCCATGGGTGCGGCAGGGTCTCCGGTGCGGATGACTTCGCACAGATGCTGGTCGGTCATCCGACTCACGGCAGGGTGATGATTCGTCGCCCCATTGTTCAGGACACGACATCTCCACCGGTAGTTCTTTCCGAGAAATTACAGATTGTTCCTCTGCCGGAGGAATGGCAGTTCTCGCTGGGGCTATTGCATCCATCAAGCAGAGCGAAAGACGGGTGTCCCGGCGCAGAATGCAGCACCATATTTCGATCCGCAGACGCATTTCCGCAGTAAGAACAGCATGCTGGCGAAACGGCGGTCAGCGTGCAATGCCGGTCAGGGCAGGCAAGGTTGCCTGTTGGCACCCATGCCGAAAAGAATCAGACACACACGCAAGAAAGTCAACACCTCGGATTCGCCCAAGGAGCCACGGGCGGCGCGCACTTGGCCGTCACGACGACGCGGCGGGCCTGCGCCGGTGGGCGTCGCGCATCTCGTCGAGGTGGTGCTCCACCCAGTTGCGCCAGCGGCTCCGCAAACGCTGTGCCCCAGAGGGGCGAGCGTGTACTAGACATACAGCGGAACCGCCGGGACGCCGCCCGGTGAGCCCCGTCCCGGGCCTTCTGCAACGGCTGTCGGGGCCGGCACGAGTTTCCTCGCCACGCTCGGGCCGTGATCGCAGGTAAAGCGAAGCGTTTAGCTGATCGTTACGAAATTCCGGCTCGACCGGACTGGATCTCCACACTCCCCACACAGTAAGTTTCAGTCAATTCCCGCTCGCTGCACGGTCGTTCCGCAGCGAACACGCTGTGAGGCTGCTCGCTCAGACGCAGGCTCAACTCTTCCCTTGTTGTACGACGCCGCTCGCCAACGGTCCCTGCGGCATGTCCCGGAACAGCCGACTGGAGTCCAGTGAGCAGCCCTATCTGTCCCCGATGCGGTGACCACCTGCGGTGTGACTGCGCCGCGGCGCATCACACCGCGGCAGCACACCAGACCGCGGCTCCGGTGCAGTTCGAAGAGGAGTGGGTCCGGCCGTACCTTCCCCGCCACGAAGCCGTGCCCGCAGATGCGCCGACCGCCACCACGGCGACGATGGAGATTCCGCGGGTGGTACGAGCGAGTGACCTGCCGCCCGGCACCGAAGTGCTCGACCCTCCTGTGGTCGTGACCAGGGCGGCGGGCCACAGGGCCCACAGGGCCCACAGGGCCCACAGGGCCCACAGGTCTGCGAAGGGGCGTCGGCGCCTCCCCATCACCGCGGCCATCGCCACCCTGATCGGCTGCGCCGCGATCGCGGGCACGTACGCGTTCCTCCGAAGCCAGGACGCCCGGGAGACGGCGTCGCCGCCCCCGGCGAGCCAGCTCGACGTTCTAGACGTGGATGAGGACGCGGGCATGTCAGACGGGGATGAGGACGCGGGCATGGCACCCGAGGTGGCCCAGCCCGACAGCCCGCTGCCGAGCGATTCGCAACGAACCACGCCGGCAGTCGGACAAGGCCCGGCGGGTACGTCGTCACCGGTCGGCCGATCCGCGAGCACGGCCCCTGGTACAAGCTCCGCGCCAGCCGGCCGACAGCTCCAAGGCGGTCCGAGCACGTCGCCGCCGGCTCCTCCGCCGGTGTCCGCCGCCGAGGCGCCGACGCTGCGCCGGCACGACACGGGGCCCGAGATCCTCGAACTGCAACACCGGCTCGCGCAGATCGGGTCGTGGAGCCTCCCCCAGCGAGGACGCTACGACAAGCACCTCCAGGACGCGGTCGAGAGGTTCCAGGCGACGCACGGCATCCAGGGCGACCCATCTGGGGTCTACGGCCCGGCCACTCGACGGCTGTTGGAGCTCATGACGTCCTGACGGGCCATCGCTCCAGAATCCGGGTCCATCCGTACCGTCCATGGGGAAGCAGGTCTCCTTTCGGGTAGCCAACACAGGCGTCCTGCAGTGCTTCCAGTACTGCAACGAGGCCTCGTCCGACCTGGTGCATGCGGCAGGTGGCGTCCCGCACCGAGAACCTGGACAGGTTCTCGGCGATCAACACCGGTGCGGTGCAGGCCGGTTCCACCGACAACGGACAGGGCGGCGAGAGCGCGGTCCCTGCGTCTTCAACCAGGGCCTCCAGGTCGAGGTGCACGGTGACCGCGCCGTCGTCAACGCCCGCGACTTCGCGACGGGGCGCTGGCTGAAGCAGATCTCCGTCCCCCTGGCCACCAGGATCTGACGGACCGCATACGGGGGCCGGGCAACCTGCGGGCGCCTCTGCGCATCTCCTCCCTCGAGCGCCGCAGACCTGACCACCGACATCGCTTGTGCGACGAACCCTCCTAGGGGAAGGCCGACTTGGGCCTCAGGTGCGCGCGAACTCCGGGACGCCCGGGGGAGATAACCCTCCGTTCAGCTACATGCACAAGACGTCATATTTGTTCACAAACTGTTGACATTCAGGCAATGTGCGGGCCACTCTCTGGGCACAAATGTTGGTTCACGCGCAGAAATGTTGCTTCCCGTGCGATTGGAGGGCGGGACCCTCCGCTCAATGGGGACCCATGGATGCGCGGCGACATCAAGGATCTGCATGCGAAGAGTGAGATCCGTCCTCGTGGGCCTGAGCCTGCTCCCGCCTTTCCTGGGTGGGGCGCCTGCGGCGCTGGCCGCGCCTGTCACCGCCGAATCCGGCACCCAGTTCCCGGACACCGCGGGGGAAGGGGTGCAGGCCCATGGTGGCGGTGTGCTCAAAGTCGGCGACTACTACTACTGGTTCGGCGAGGACCGGGGCGAGGACAACAAGTTCCGCTACGTGTCGGCCTACCGCTCCAAGGACCTGAAGAACTGGGAGCCCCGCGGACACGTCCTGACCCAGGAGGCCGACCCCGAGATCCGTTCCGCGGTGATCGAGCGGCCCAAGGTCCTCTACAACGACAAGACCAAGCAGTTCGTCATGTGGATGCACAAGGAGGCCGACGACTCCTACGCCGAGGCCCGCGCCGCAGTGGCGGTCTCCTCCACGGTGGACGGCCCGTATGAATGGAAGGGTTCCTTCCGCCCGAAGGACGCCACTGGCGCCGAGCACATGTCCCGTGACATCACCGTCTACAAGGACAAGAAGACCAGCAAGGCCTACATGATCTCCGCCGCCAACCACAACGCCGACCTGCACATCTACGAACTCACCGACGACTACACACAGGTGAGGCAACTGGTGGCGAACCCCTGGCCCGGCCAGCACCGGGAGTCGCCAGCCCTGTTCAAGCGCGGGGACGTGTACTTCATGCTCACCTCCGGGACCAGCTACTGGGACCCGAACCAGCAGAAGTACGCCACCGCCACCAGCCTCGCCGGACCGTGGTCGCCGATGAGGGACGTCGGCAACCGCGACGGCCACCACTCGCAGACGACATTCGTCCTGCCTGTGGAAGGCAGCGAGACCACCTCCTTCCTCTACATGGGAGACCGGTGGGCGGGCGTGGGGCCCAACCCCAAGCGCGTCAACGACTCCAAGTACGTGTGGCTTCCGCTGGAGTTCCCGAACTCCACGACCATGACTCTTCCGTGGTATCCACAGGTCTCGATCGACACGGAGACAGGCCGGGTCTCCGGCTCCGGAGGCGACCCCCTCAACACGATCACGGGCAAGAAGAGCGGCGCCTGCGTGACCGTGCCCGAGAGCCTCTCCGACAACCAGGTGCCGATCACCCAGGAAACCTGCGCCCGCGGACTCAACAGCCAGTGGCGGTTCACCGACAACAACAACGGCTACGTCCGCATCCTCGCCCAGCACAGCGGCAAGTGCCTCGACGTCGCCGACAACTCGACCGCCGACGGAGCCGAGATCAAGCAGTACGACTGCGGCTGGGGAGACAACCAGCGCTGGCGCTTCGAAACCCTCCCCGACGGATACGTCCGCATCGTCGCCAAGCACAGCAGCAAATGCCTCGACGTCCGAGGCGGGTCCACCACGGTCGGCACGAAGATCGTCCAGTCGGCGTGCAACGGATCAGCCGGTCAGGCATGGAAGGTCGCCGCCCCCAACGGTCCCACCGACCCCACCGATCCGCCCGCCCCAGGAACGGCCGACCAGCAGCTCACGACCTCGGTCAACGCCGGCGTACTCACCATGGCCACCACAAGAGACCCCGTCCGACTTCCCCCGGTCAACTTCGGCGCCGGCGGAGCCTCCACCGGCAACCTCAACAGCATCACCGTCAAGGATTTCCGCGGCGGAAAGTCCGGCTGGTCGCTCACCGGCAAGGTCACCGACTTCACCGGGTCGCGCGGAAAGATCGACGCCGACCGGCTCACCTGGACGCCCACCTGCACCACCAAGACCGACAGCCCCAGCACCTGCACGGCAGGCAGCCCCGGAACCGTCGGCAAGAACGGCGCAACCCTCGCATCCGCCCCCGACAGTGACCTGACCGGCGGAGAGTTCACCGCTGACGCCACTGTGTCCCTCGACGTCCCGAAGTACACGCCCGTCGGCGACTACGCCGGAACACTCACCCTCACCCTCCTCTGATCACGCCCGCGTGCCGGACGCCAACCGTCCGGCACGCGACGTCCAGAAAGCTGAAGAACGATGCGCCGCACAGTCTCCGTCGTCCTCCTCCTTGTCCTGACGGTCCTCTTCCCAGCACCGGCCGGGGCGGCGGACAACGGCGAATGGTCGGTCAAGCCCGCAGACTCCGCGATCACCCCGCGGACGGCGTTCCAGCTCCCGGCTCATCCCGGCGCGACGCTCTCCGACCGCGCGGTCGTCACCAACACCACAGACGGAGAGCTGACGTTCCGCCTCTACGTCGCCGACGCCTACAACACGGAACGCGACGGCGGACTGGCCGTGCGCGGCATCGAGGAGACCCAGCAGGACGTCGGCGCCTGGGGAAAGCCCGAGCGGGACGTCGTCACGGTCCCGGCCCGTTCGTCGGTGACGGTCGGCCTCACTCTGCGGATCCCCAAGGACGCCTCACCCGGCGACCATGTGGGAGCCCTCGTAGCTGTCGACAACCGCGTGCAGGCCGGAGCCGGCTCCCACCTCGGCGTCCAGCGGGGTGTCGGAGCCCGGATCTACCTGAGCGTCGACGGACCTCGAAAGCCCGGCCTCGCCGTCGAGGACGTACGGTTCACGGCACGGAACCCGCGGATACCGTGGACCGGCAGCAGCACGTCGACTGTCTCGTACACCCTGCACAACACGGGCAACGTGAAGCTCGACCCCCGGGTCTCGCTTCGCGTCGGAGGAATGTTCCTGGGAGGGCCTGCTGAGATCCGGCTGGCGGACGTGCCGGCCGAGCTGCTCCCGGGGCAGAAAGTGCGGCTGTCCGAGTCCTGGTCCGGCGCACCCTTCGTCGGATGGGGCGATGTCACCCTCACAGCGACCGCGGACAGCGCTCGTGGCTCCGGATCCGACAGCTTCCTGGAAGTTCCGTGGCTCCTCGCGGGATGCCTGGCACTCCTGTCCGCCGCCGGGCTACTGATCCGCCGGCGCCGACGCAAGGCCGCCCGAGCGGCACAGCCCGCGGAGCGCGAGTAACCTCCGGCCGCCCCGCGCGCCCCGGCGGCTCTCTACCGTGACCCGGTGTGGGTCCCGGCGCTCGCGAACCGTATGGATGTCGTAGCGGGTGACGTCGCCGGCCAAGTCGCCGGCCACACAGGTCGACTCAGTGCGCTTCAGGGCACCCGGGATGCGGCATGAAGCCCGATCCTCTCTCCCCCCGCAGCGGGGTGGGCGAGGTCCTGGGCAACCCCCGCCCCCGGCCTCCAGGCCGACACGCCCATGCGATCCAGATGAAATTCGGCCAAAGCTGTTTCTGTGCAGGCTTCGCACACGGCCAGGTTCGCGCAGGTCGGGTCCTGGACGCCGGTAGCGCGGGCGTTGCGGAAGCTGCTTGACAACAAACCCTCGGAGCGTTCAGGCTTCCCACGATGATCGATTTTGTGTGGACACGTTGAATTCTGGGGGGTTCATCGTCGGGTCTCTACCGCCTTGCCCTAAACGTCCTTGCGATCAGCTCACATTCGCGCACTCGGAAGCTCGGCCTGACTCCGTGCTGCGAGTCGCTCCAACGCGTGGGGGTCTTCTTGCGTAGCAGCATCATCGTGCCGGTCTACCAATCGCCCGCAGTTCTCTCGCTGTTCCTCGAGTCGCTGAGGCTGACTGTCGAGCCGGAAACCGAGCTCATCCTGATCAACGACGGTTCCGGGCCCGAAGTGGGCGAACTCATCGAGGAGTTCGCTCGCACTCTGAAGACCGAGCGGCTCGGCGCCGTCACGGTGGAGATCGTGCACAACGCGAACCCCCGCGGTTGCGGGCAAGCCCTCAACCAGGGCCTGTCCCGGGCGGAGGGCGACCACATCTTCTTCGTCGACTCCGACCTGATCTTGGCGTCCAACTGGCAGTCCGGAATGCTGCGGACCCTGCACGACCATCCGGAGGCCGGGATGACCGCCGGCGTACTGCTGTACCCGCACACCGGTGGTGTGCAGCACTGCGGCATTTCGTTCAGCGAGACGCTGGGCCGGCATCTGTATCTCAACGCCCGGCCCGCCGACTTACCCGATGCGCCGTACGCGGTGCAGCTGGCCGCTTTCGCGCTGTTCGCGATGACCCGGCAGGTCCGACGTGACGTCGGCCTGCTGGACGAGCGGTACTTCAACGGATACGAGGACTTCGACTACCAGATGCGGGCGAGGGCAGTCGGCTACCGCACGGTGATCGACCCGAAGGTCACCTCATATCACTGGGAGCTGCGCAACGGCGTACACCGGGAGGGCAACCGCAAGAGCAACCTGGCGCGGTTCTGGAAGACCTGGGGCAACCATGTCGACAACGACATGATCTCGCGGATACTCGATGCGCTGTCCGGCACGGCCGATCTCAGCCGGTTCGTTCCCGTGGATCTCGCCGAGACGCGTACCGATGCCGCCGCTGTCTGGCAGGCACTCGCCGATGCATCGTCTCTCGACCGGCACGGCGTGCTCGACTACTCGACGAAGGTGGACGGGGCGCGGCCCATCCTGCTCCCGCATCTGCTGCCGTCCGAACTCCTCACCGAGCCCCGGCCCTTGCTGATTCTGGTCGAGAACTTCGTCCGCCTGCTCGACAACAGGATGTGGCTCGCCCAGCGCCTTCGGACTCAGACGAAGGACGTCGTCATCGACCTGCACGGCAACAGAATGGGCCTCGAGGACCTCTACGCCGGCTGCTGGCCGGGGAGCAAGGTCCGGTGACGGCCGATCGAACGACCGCCTCGGTTCGGACGTCCAGCCTCACCTGGCTCGGCAAGGCCGTCGACGTGGTCCCCGCAGGGTGCAGCACCCTGGCCAAGACGCCGCACCGACTGCTGCCGGGGCGGGGGGCGATCGTGGCCGTGCACGCCAAGGACGCCGCGTTCACCGACCTCGACGGACGTACCTGGCTGGACTGCGAGATGGCCATGGGCACGGTGACCTGGGGGCACGCCCGGCCCGAGGTCGGGGAAGCGGTGAGTGCGGTGCTGGGGCGGGGCACCGCGTTCTCGGTGGCGGACCCTCTCGAACTGGCAATGGCCGAACGGCTCCTGGCCCGGTTCGGAGTCTACGAAGCGGTGAAGTTCGCCAAGAGCGGTGCCGATGTGGTGAGCGGTGCGGTACGGATCGCCCGCGCGGCCACCGGGCGCGACCTCGTCGTGGCGACCGAGTACCACGGGTGGCACGACTGGGCAGCACCGTCGCACTACTTGGCCCGGCCCACGACCCTCGGCATCCCGCAAGCAGTGGCAGCACTGACGCTGACCACTCCTCCCGACGATCCCGAGCGCCTCGTCGGACTGCTGCGCAAGCATCCGGGGGACGTCGCCGCAGTGGTGGTGTGCCCGAACCGCTGGTCTGGCGATCACCTCGGCGCCGTCGTGGACGAGGCGCGCTCCACGGGCACGGTCGTGATCTTCGACGAGGTCACCTCGGGCATACGGATGGGCAGACGCGCCACCTGCGGTGAAGTCGGCGTATGGCCGGACCTGCTGTGCGTCTCGAAGGGCATGGCGAACGGACTGCCGTTGGCGGCGCTCCTGGGCGACCACCGCCTGGTGATGCGTGCCGAGGACGTACGCATGAGCAACGCCCACTCCAGCGAGTCGCTGGCTCTCGCTGCCGCACTGGCCTGCGAGGACCTGATGGACGCGGTTCCCGCGTGGCCGTCGTGGCGCACGCGGACCGCCGACATGCTGGAAGCGCTTCGTCTCCGGATCGACGCGCTCGGCCTGGGCGGCTTCATCGAGGTTCGGGGCGACCACTCGAGCTTCTCCCTGGGCACGGCGGGCCTTCCCGACTTCTGGACGGATCCGTTCCGCGCGCACCTGCTGGACGTTCTCTCGGACTGCCGGATTTTCACCAAGGGCTACTTCGTCTTCTCCGACCGGCACACACCCGAACAGCTCGACGAGGTCGAGCGCGCGATCGACGCCGCTCTGACCAGCTACGGACACCACAACTGAAAGGAGGCCGGGAGATGCGAGCTCTCGTCTACGCAGGAACGGGCCGGATGGATCTCGTCGATGTCGAGGAGCCTGCTCTGCGGACATCGAACGACGTGAAGGTCCGGATCGCCATGACCGGCATCTGCGGCACCGACCACAAGATCCTCGCCGGCAGACTCGACGTGGCCGAGAGCGGCACCGTCCTCGGCCACGAGGGGGTGGGCACGGTGGTGGAGCTCGGTGACGCCGTGACATACCTCAAGGTCGGCGATCGCGTCATCATCAATCCCACGCAGTCCTGCGGCGCCTGCCGCAACTGCCGGCTGGGCGCCTACTGCTACTGCTTCGACTTTGACGACCACCAGGTGGGTTTCACGCTCGCGGGCACGTTCGCCGAGTACTACGTGGGCGCCGCACAGCACCTCTACCCGATCCCCCAGGGGATGAGCTGGCAGGTCGCGAGCCTTATCGAGCCGTTGGGCTGTTCGCTGAACAGCGTCCTCAAGTCGGGCCTGCAGCCGCACGAGTCGGTCCTGGTCATCGGCTCCGGAGCCATCGGACTGCTGTGCCAGAGCGTCACCCGACGATTGAGCCGGCTCACCGTGGCCACGGAGCCGAACGCGTTCCGCCGCGGCTTCGCCGAGCGTTTCGCCCACCAGGTCCTGCACCCCGACGAGCTCACCCCGGAGGCGGTCGCGGAGCTCACCGACGGCAAGAGATTCGACGTGGTGATCGACGCAGTCGGAAACCAGCTGACCGCGGCAATGGAGGCCGTCGCCAAGGGCGGCCGAGTGGTACCGATGGGCTACGACGACACCTACCGGGTCGAGATAGCGCCCACCAGGCTCATCGACGACGGGTTGAGCATCATCGCGGCCGTCCCGCTGCACGACGCCATCGGTCCCGCCATCGACTTCGCCGCGGACCTTCCGGAGCTCGCGCAGATGGTCACCACGGAAGTCGACATGGCGGACTACCGCAACGCCTTCGAGGCGACCATGGGCGTCGACCCGGAAACCGGACTGAAGGTCGAGGTCACATCCGTCAAGGCGGTGATCCGCTCGTGAAGCGCCAGAGCTTCGTGGCGCACCTCCACCGCAACGCCCGGTACTGCATCTATACAGAGCCGTTCTGGGCGGTCTTCGGCACCGCCGCTCTGTACTACGCGACGCTGTACATGGAGAGCGTCGGCCTCAGCACGGTGGCCATCGGCGGGATCCTCTCGGCCAACCTCTACGTCGCGTTCCTGTTCCAGCTGGTGGCAGGTGCGGTGACCGACAGGATGGGCAGGCGGCGTGCCACGTTCTGGTTCGACGTCACGTCCTGGGTCGTCCCGATGTTCGTATGGGCCTTCAGCGACAACTTCTGGTTCTTCCTTCTGGGATATCTGCTCAATGCGTCGTCCAAGATCGTCAACGTGTCGTTCTGGCTGCTGGCGACAGAGGACAGTCCGGAAGAGCACAGGCCGCGTATCTTCGCCGCCATCAAAGTGGTGATCATGTTCGCGGGCCTGCTCGTGCCGATCGTCGGGTTCTGCATGGACAGGTACGGCACCGTGCCGAGCCTGCGCGTGCTGTTCTTCGTCGGCGGGCTCGCCATGCTCCTGCACAACTGTCTGCGCCACTGGTACACGGTCGAGACACAGGCAGGCGTCGAGGCCACGGAGCGCCACGCCGGCACATCCTTGCTCGGGAGCGTGATCGACAGCGGGAGACTGCTGTGGGCGGCCGTGCAGCACAGCGCTCTGCGGCGTCTGGTCGTGATGTACATGCTGAGCTTCGTCGCCGTCCAGCTCAACGTCTTCCTGGCCGTCTACCTCACGAAGAGCCTGGGGTACAGCGCTCTGGTGGTGGGCGGAGTCCCGGCCGTCGGCGCGGTCACCGCTCTGCTCTGCTACGCGGTCGTCATGCCGTGGGCGTCCGGGCGGGTCTCTGCGAACACCATGGCGCGGTGGTCACTTGTCGCCAGTTCGGCGGGCTGGCTGCTGTTCTTGGCCCTCGGTCCGGGGAACCTCGCCCTTCTGTGCCTGTGCACCGTGCTCACCTCGGGAGGCCCGTTCCTGGTGGAGGCGTATCGCGATGCCATCGTGGTGAGCTGCGTGCACACGTCGGAGCGGGCCACGTTCTTCGCGGCCGTACAGACCTTCACCGCCGTGGTGTCCATCCCGACCGGATACCTGTCTGCTGTGCTCTTCCAGGCCCGGCCGTTGCTGCTGTTCGCCGCGATCGCCACGATCTACGCGGCGGCCTCGCTGTGCGCAGTCGGCCGGCGCACCACCTTTCAGGCCGATGTCCGGCTCGTCCCGCAGCGGAATGGTCCAGACGCGGTGGCGGCCCCGTGAGCAGACAGGAGCGAGCTCTGGTGCTCGACTTCGACGGACTCGTCGCCGACACCGAAGTGCTGTGGCTGGCGGTGCTCACAAGGCTCTACCGCTCGTTGTCCCAGGAGCTGCCGCACGACCTCTATGTCGCTTCCATCGGCGGCACGCTCCATGACTTCGACCCCTTCGAGGATCTGGCCACCCGGTGCGGAACGATCAGTGCGGCCGAGCTGGAAGTCCGGGGCAAGGACCTCTTCCGGACCTGGATGGCGTACGAGGCGCCGCTACCGGGGGTCCGGCGCCTGGTGGAACAGGCCGTGCGGCGCGGCCTGCCGCTCGCCATCGCATCGAGCTCTCACTCCACTTCCGTGGTTCCCTACCTCGACGGCTTCGGGCTGCTCGGATCCTTCGCCGCGGTCGTCACCGCGGAGGACGTCCCGCAGGTGAAGCCCGCGCCGGACCTCTACCTGCTGGCGTCACGTCGTCTCGGGGTCGATCCGACGGGCATCGTGGCCTTCGAGGACTCAAACCGGGGAGTCCGGGCCGCGAGAGCGGCCGGTGCCTTCTGCGTGGCAGTGCCGCACGTCCTGTCCCGGTCGCACGACTTCAGCGCTGCGGCCCTCCGCCTCGATTCGCTGGCCCTGTGCGATCTGGACGACCTGTTGTCGATCTCCGCCGAGGGTGAGGACGTCCCGTGAAGTCAGTGCGCATGACCGCCTTGCCGTTCGGTTTGACGGCGCGCGGGCCCACCGGGGCCCGGTGGATCACCGACGGCGCGACGGTGCGCGCGCTTGACGTGGGCCGTGTCGGGGGCCGGGTCCGGTCGTTGATCGAGAGGCTAGTGCATATGCCAGGTCGGGCGGAGTCCGGCCCGAATACAGGAGTTGGCCATGAACAGGGAAGCGCGGAGCATCGGCGCGCGGGCCATGGTGCTGGGAGCGGTCGCCGGGGCGGCCATGCTTCCTGCCGCAACCGCTGAGGCGAACGTCGTCGGCGTGGGAAACGCGGCGTTCGGCAACACGTGCGCCAACCAGGGCGGTCCACGTGCCGAGGGCGCCACGGTCGCTGGGAGCGGCTTGGGCAGCGGCAACCACGCCGGACTGCCACTGAGCCTGACGCGCAATCACTGCGGCAACAGCGGCATCGTCTGTACCGCGCTTTTCATGGCGCGGTACTGATGCGCCGCGCGGACGGAACGGCGACGGTGGGCGCGGGACGGTGACGGCAACGGGCACGGTGGCGGCTGATGCGCCGGTCGGTGACCGGGCAGTGGCGGAGTTTCTGGCCCTGAGCGGGAAGACGCTGCCTCTGCTGCGGAAATGGGTGGCCGAGGATCCCGGTTGCGGTCTGGCGCGGGGCCTGCTGACCCTCGCGACGTCCGAGCGGATGAGCGACACGGTCCTCAAGCAGCAGCTGGTGACCGCCCACCGCGACGCGCAGGCCGCCGGCGAGCGGGAGGCGAGTCTGGTTTACGGGGTGTTCCTGCACACCCACCGCCACTACCGGCTGACCGCCGATCACCTGGTCGCCCACTTCGAGCGCTGGCCCGCCGACGAAGTCGCGGCACTGATGCTCGACGCCTTCGTCGCCGACGGAGACGCTGCCTACCGCGCGCACGGAGACGCACTGGTGGAGCAGCAGGCCATGCTCGCCGGGCCGGACAGCTGGGCGTGGACGAGCTGCCTCGCCTCGGTCAGGGCTGAGCAGGGCGAGGTGCGTGAAGCGCACCGGCTCGCCGAGCACGCGCTGTCCCGCAACCCCCGCTCAGGAGTGGCCGTGCACGCCCTCGCCCATGCCGAGCACGAGCTCGGTGCGGGGCCGGTGTCCACCCGGATGCTGGACGAGTGGCTGGCGCAGGACCCCCAGGCGGTGCAGCTGGGGCATCTGAACTGGCATGCCGCTCTGCAGTCCATCGCCTGCGGGGACTTCGCCGATGCCCGCTACCGGGCCGATACGGCGTTGCGGCGTGAGGACGTGGGCATGCGGGCGGCGACGAACTGGCGCCTGATGCTCGTCGGCCAGGCGCCGGCCGGCCGCAGCGACCCGGATCACGTACGGGAGCTGTTGGCTGCGCCGGGCGGCATGGCGGAGGTCTTCCACACCTTCAACCTGGCTCTGGCCCTCGCGGTGGAGGCCGCGACCGAGGACTTGGAGATCCTGGCCGACCGGGCCGCCACCGACCCGCGCCCCGACTACCACGAGGTCCTGGCCCCCGTAGTCCGGGCCCTGGCACACCTCACCGCCGGCCGCCCCCGCGCCGCGGCCGACACACTCGGCCCCCTTGGCGGGAAGGCCGAACGCATCGGAGGCGTACGCGTGGAACGGGAGATCATCCAGGACACCCTGGCGCGCGCCCTCATCGACTCCGGCGACCCCGCCCGCGCGGCCGCTCTGCTGCACCACCGCACCACCGCCCGCCACCACCACAGCTACGAGGACCTCCTCCTGGCCCCACGCTGACGACAGGCCGTGCTGTGACGTCCCAGCGTCCTCCAGCCGCCGAGTCCCCCTTGGCCACCTGCTTTCGAGGGGGACAAATGCGCGGACGCCGATGTGACCACCGGCGGCCGGGTCGGGGCGCGCCTTCGCTCGACCGCCGGCCCGCACAGACAGTCCGCGGCCGGATCTCTTCGGCCCGGACGAACTGTTCGAGCTGACGGACGCGGTGCCGTATGCGAACGGGCGCGGTGCGATGGCGCAGTGGAGCTTCGACTCGCCCTGCGGCTGCGGCTCCTGGCCGGACAGAATCCCGTCAAGTGAACTCCGCCGCCAGGGGAGGCCCATCGTGTTGCGATCCGACGTCACACAGTCACCGGTTGTCTTCCGGGCGCTGAACGGGGCAGCCCTGACCAACGACCAGCTGACGCGGCAGACGAGATCGATGTCGGCGCTCACCGCTCCAGCCCACCGATCAAAGACAGCGTTGCTCAGCAACCGCCTCCTGAGACCTGTCGCCCTGGGCAACTCGCGTCGCCAGGCTCCGCGCCGGGCTTTGGACAGAGAGCCGTTCACTCCCAGGGGAGCAAGGTTTGCGTGGTAGCGCTGGGTAGGGTGCGCTGTCCTGCGTACGAAGCGCGCGGGTGTGGGTATGGGTGTTGGATGGGACAGCTCCTCCGGCGTGGCCACAAGCAGGGCCGCGCGTGAGTGTCAGGCCGCTGGGATTCGCGGCTGAAGTGGAGCTTCAAGTGTCGCGACGGCTGGCGGCCTGCGGCGAAGACGGCGCCGTCGCCGTCCTCCACCAGGCGAAGGTGTCCGTTGAACGTCGTACGGGGGATGCCAAGGGCGAGGGCGGCCGAGCGGCGTGTCGGGCATCCCGGCGCCAGCACGGCGCTGCGTAGGGCGGTCAGGCTGTTCTGGCGGATGCTGATCCGGCGCATGGCTGGCGAGAGCTTCACTGGAGGATGTGTCGAGGAGCTTGCGGATTCTGGTGCCTACGGTGTCGAGCTCTCGTGCGACGTCCTCGGTCGGGGCGTGCTGGTGACGAGCTGCCCTTACTCACCCGGTTCACCCTGGCCCCTCGCCCGCGATCGACCGCGAATTGCTCCGACTGCGGGCACGCCGCTCCCCGTTGGGCAGCAGCGTGTCGTCCGAAGCGTCAACTTCCCCGGCCGCCGATTCACCCTCTGCGGCGGCGAGGGCGGCAAGCGCACGTGAGCTTCAGGCCATGACAGGGGTGGAGGGAAGAGCGATGTGAGGCGAGTGGGACGGGAGCGTCCCTGCAGCGGCGGACGGGCCGGGGGATAGACCGAGATCCGCAGCGCAAACTCGTCGCGCGGGGTTGGCTAACGGACACCAGATGTCGCTTTACGTAACAAGTCGAATGCGTTGAGCTACTGGTCGTTCTGTCCCGCTACGGCCCGTGAGGGTACGTGCCGAACGGCGGTGCACTGCAAGAGCATCGACTTGAGGGGAAGACCTATGTCCACACCTTCTGCTCCACTGCGCGTCGCCCTGGCCAACGGCAGTTTCGAAGAGCCCGTGGTGACCGGAGTGGAGATTCTGCCGGACGCCTCGCAGACACAGGCCGCCAAGCGTGTCCCGGGCTGGCTGACCACTGCTACCGATCACCGGATCGAATTGTGGCGGTCGGGCTTCAACGGGGTACCGGCAGCCCACGGCGCCCAGTTCGCCGAACTCAACGCGAATCAGGTCTCCACGCTCTACCAGGATCTGCCGACCACTCCCGGCGCGAAGCTGTACTGGCGGCTGTACCACCGTGGCCGCCAGGGGGACGACACCATGGCGCTGGACATCGGAGCGCCCGACTCCCCGGTGGAACAGCGCCGATTCACCGACGGTACGACCGCCTGGGGCTACTACACGGGCACGTACACCGTTCCGACCGGCCAGGTGCTGACGCGCTTCGCATTCCGCTCCATCTCGGCCGCCGGTGGCAATCAGGGCATCGGGAACTTCCTGGACGGCATCTTCTTCGGCACCGCCCCCTACGTGGAACTCACCAAGACCGCCGTTCCCGCCGGGCCGCTGGAGGTCGGGGACACCGTCACCTACCGGGTCACCGCCAAGAACGCGGGCGGGGGTGCGGCCGAGGACCTCGTCCTCACCGACGTCATCCCGCAGGGGACGACATACCTGCCCGGGTCCCTGCGCGTCGTGGACGGCCCGAACGCCGGGCCCAAGAGCGACGCGCAGGGCGACGACCAGGCGTACTACGACGCCGGGGACGACAAGGTCGTCTTCCACCTCGGCAACGGCGCCTCGGGAGTCTCGGGCGGCAGCCTGCCCAACACGGAGACCCTGCCGGCAGGGTCCACCGTGGAGTACCGGGTCGTCATCTCCCGGGAGAGCGGCGGCAGGGAGATCAGCAACACGGCGACAGCCTCCTACGAGAACCGGCTCGGCGACACACCGGAGCCACTGACGTCCACCTCCAACGAGCAGATCACCCAGGTCAATCCCGCCGCTGACCTGACCGTGACGAAGGCGGCCGACGCCACCACGGTCACCGTCGGCCAGACGGTCACCTACCGCGTCACGGTCCGCAACACCGGCCCGAACCCGGCCACCGGCGTCTCCGTCACCGACCTGCTCCCCGAAGGTCTCAGCTTCCTGTCCGCCGACGGAACCCAGGGCCACTACGACCCGACGACCGGTCACTGGGCCGTGGGCGCCCTGGCCGACGGCGCCACCGCCACTCTTGTGGTACGGGCCAAGGCCACCAGGCCCGGCCGGGTCACGAACACCGCCACGGTCACCGGCCAGGAGAAGGATCCCGACATCACGAACAACACCGACACCGTCACGATCTGTGTGGAACCGGCCCCATTCTGCTGCGACCCGTGCTCCACCGGCACCTGAGGTCCCGAATTTAATCGGTGGTGCCGTGCCGTGGGCGGGGCTATGGTTCTGCTTGTTCCACGGCGCGGCTGTGTGTCGTTGCCGAGGGCGTGGTGTTGGTTCGTTGAGAAGAAGCAGGAGGTGAGGACGTTGATGACTGTCATGGTGACGGGCGCTGCCCGCATTCAGGAGTTCATCGTTTCCACCCCTGTGGTCTCCGGCTGACACCCACTCGACTTCCGCGCGCAGAGCGCGCCGCCGGGGCCACCCTTCGAAGGGTTCCCCTTGTTCAACGCTTCGCTCAACACGTCTTCCACTTCTGATGCTCAGCACGTCCTCGCCGCCTACGGCTGGGACGCAGGCTGGGAAGCGGAGTTCGCTCCGTATGCCGCGCAGGGGCTGCTCCCCGGCCGGGTCGTCCGCGTCGACCGCGGCCAGTGCGACGTCGTCACGCCGGACGGGCTGGTCCGCGCGGACACCGCGTTCGTCACCCCGCACGACCCGCTGCGGGTCGTGTGCACCGGCGACTGGGCGGCGGTGGACCCGGACGGCGATCCGCAGTTCGTACGGATGTGTCTGCCGCGCCGTACCGCTTTCGTGCGCTCCACCTCCTCGACCCGCTCCGAGGGGCAGATCCTCGCGGCGAACGTCGACCACGCGATCATCGCGGTCTCGCTCGCGGACGAGCTGGACCTCGGCCGGATCGAGCGCTTCCTCGCCCTGGCGTGGGAGAGCGGCGCGCAGCCGCTGGTCGTGCTGACCAAGGCGGACCTGGTGCCCGACGCGACGGCGCTCTCGTACCTCGTCGAGGACGTCGAGACGACGGCGCCCGGAGTTCAGGTGCTGCCGGTCAGCTCGGCGCTGGGCGAGGGCGTCGACGTGCTCTCTGCCGTCGTCGGCGGGGGTACGAGCGTGCTGCTCGGCGTCTCCGGCGCGGGCAAGTCGACGCTGGCGAACGCGCTGCTGGGCGAGGACGTGATGGACGTTCAGTCCACTCGCGACGTCGACGGCAAGGGCCGCCACACCACCACGACCCGCAACCTCCTCGTCCTCCCGACGGGCGGCGTCCTGATCGACACGCCGGGTCTGCGGGGAGTGGGCCTGTGGGACGCGGAGACGGGCGTGAGCCAGGTCTTCTCGGAGATCGAGGAGCTCGCCCAGCAGTGCCGCTTCCACGACTGCGCCCACGAGATGGAGCCGGGCTGCGCGGTCCTGGCAGCCATCGACGCCGGCGCCCTGCCCGAGCGCAGGCTCGACAGCTACCGCAAGCTCGTACGCGAGAACCAGCGCATCGTGGCGAAGACGGACGCACGGGTCCGCCAGGAGATCCGACGCGACTGGAAGCGCAAGGCAGCGGTGGGCAAGGCGGCGATGCGGGCGAAGAGGGGCGGGGTCTGAGGGGGGACTCTGGGCTGGTGCCCGGACGCGTCTCTGACCTGCGGTCCGGGCCGGGCTCCGGGGTGGGCGTGGTTCTGACGTGGAGTCTGGGCCGGGCTCCGGCCTGGGTGTGGGCCGGGCTCTGACGTGGAGTCGGGGTCCGGCTCAGCCTGCGTTCCGGGCGGGTCTCCGAGGTGGAGTCTGGGCGGGGCTCCGGGGTGGGCGTGGGCGTGGCTCTGACGTGGAGTCGGGGTCTGGCTCAGCCTGCGTTCCGGGCGGGTCTCCGAGGTGGAGTCTGGGCCGGGTACTGGTCTGGGTCCGGCGCTGACCTGCGGTCGTCCGGGCGCGCCCGGATCTGGAGTCTGGGTCTGGGCCGGGCTCCCGCTCGGGCGTGGGCCCGGCTCTGACGTGGGGTCCGTACGGGGACTCCGGCCGGAAGTCTTGGCCGGGCACTGACCTGCGGTCCGGACCCTGCGGCTCCCATCTGGACTCCGGGCTTCGATCCGGAGCCAGGGTCTGGCTCCGGCCTGCGGCCTGGCACGGCTCCACCCCTGGAGTCTGCACGGGCTCCGCCCTGGAGTCTGGGCCGGGCCCTGGCGTGGAGTCCGGCCGAGGCCTAGACCCTCAGTCCGGGCCGGGCTCTGACCGGCAACCCGGGCGCGGACTGGACTCCGGAGTCCAGGTCAGGCTCCGGCCCGGGCCTGGCGTCCGGGCTGGGGCTCCCGAGCCTCGGTCCGGGCCCCACCTGGGCTTCCCGGGACGCCGTACGCCCGCAGGCGCGGACTCGATCGCTCACAGCCAGCCGCACAGCCGCACCGCAAACCGTCCGCGCCGCCTACTCCTCCAGCCCCCAGCTGTGGATCTTCTTCGGATGAATCCGGATCAGCTCCTCGCTGAAGTGCGGCCCCAGATCGTGGCGCCCCGTCAGCAGCTCCGCCTCCCCTCGGATGTCCACCCCCCGCACCTTCCATGGGTGGACGCTCACGATGTCGTCGACCACCAGCGCCACCTTCGGGTTCGCCTGGAGGTTGCGCCACTTCTTCGTCGTGCCCAGGGCGTAGCCGCCGACCAGGATCGTTCCGTCCTCCTGGGGGAAGAAGCCGACGGGGTTCGCCTGTGGCTGGCCTTTGGGGTCGACCGTCGCCAGGCGGCCCAGGCGCTGGGTCGTGAGGTACGCCCGCTCCGCATCGCTGAATTCCGTCATGCCTGCCAGCCTCACACGCGCGCCCCTCGCGCCGCATCGGAAACATGTCCTAGGACCCCCGACTGATCGCGGGTCAGCCCCAGATAACCGCGCCCAGCCACGCCCCCACCACCAGCAGACACGCGAACAGCTCCACCAGCACGCTCGTCCCCACCGCCCGCATCACGTTCTTCGTCGAGGCCGCCGCCGGACCGTGCCCGCCCAGGCGCCGCCGTTCGGAGCCGTAGACGCCCCCGATGAACCCGGGGACCGCGCCCACCACCGGGATGAGGACGAACCCGACGAGCGCCCCCGCCCCCGCCCACGCGATCATCCGCCGGGTGATCCCCACCCCGCGGATCCGGCGCGGCGGCAGCAGCCACACCACCACCTGGTCCACCAGCAGCAACGCGGTCGCGCCCACCAGCAGCACCCAGGCAAGCCCCGACTGCTCGTGCAGCGCCCACCAGAGCATCGCGGCCCACACCAGCCACCGCCCCGGCACGCCGGGAACCAGCACCCCGAAGAGGCCCAGCAGCATCACCAGGCCCACCAGCAGGAGCTGCCACACACCCATCTGCCCAGCGTGCAGGACCGCGATCACTCCCGCAGGTCGCGCGCCACCCAGCCCTTCGCGTACGCGTGCCAGCCCAGCTGCAGCCGCGTCGTCACTCCCGTGAGCTCCATCAGCCCCTTCACCCGGCGCTGCACGGTCCGCAGCCCCAGGTCCAGCTGCTTGGCCGCGCTCGCGTCCGTCATCCCCGCCAGCAGCAGCGAGAGGATCTCCAGATCCAGGGCGTCCGGCCCGGTCGCCGCCTCCTCGAAGCAGGCCCCGCCGCCGCTCAGCCGCACGGGCAGCGCCTCCCGCCACACCGCCTCGAACAGGCCCGTCAACGACTCCAGCAGCCCGCTCGCATGGACCACCAGCGCCGCCGGCTCCGCCCCGCGCCCCGTCAGCGGCACCATCGCCAGCGTACGGTCGGCGACGACGAGCTTCGTGGGGACGCGGTCCACGACCCGGACCTGCTCGTCGCGGCTGAGCGCGGCGCGCAGCTCGGCGGTCCCGCCGGGCCGCGCCAGCACCTCGCGCTCCAGCACCACGCGGTACGCCACCCCGCGCGTCGCCGCCTTCTCCTCGGCCTCGTCGTCCGTGCCGGACATGAGGACCGGCCTGCCGGTCACCAGAGCGCAGACCTCGAACGCCGCGCCCAGCTGGAGCTGGAGGAAACGGTGCGCCACCGCGCTCGCCCCGGTCACCACCTCCACCAGGTCGTGCACCGCGGGCTCCGCGGCCTCCGCCCGGTACTCCTGCGCCAGCAGCGCCGCGGCCAGCTCCGCCTGCTCCAGCTCGTGCCGCTGCTGCGTCAGCAGCGCGCCCAGCGCCACGCCCGGGGGCGCCGCCACCCACCGTCCGGTGCGGGCCGAGGACTGCGCGGCGAGCCCCTGCTGCTCCAGCCGCCGCAGCGCGCGCTCCGTCTCGGTCTCCGGGAGGGCGAGCCGGTGCGCGAGATCGGCGACCTGCGCCGCCCCGAGCGCGACGAGCGCGCGGTACGCAGACTCCTGTCTCTCGTCGAGACCTATCGCACCCAGCACCTGACCCACCCCTCGCGACGTGCACCTTCGGCCACCGTGGCGGAAATCGGCCACGGCGTGTTTCCGCCGCGTACATCATCCCCGCACGCCCCGCCCCGCTGCCAATGCGGCGTCACCGCGGTGGCCGGGCGACCGTCCCGAAGGCCGTGCTGACGGACGCTCATAGAGGCTCCGTCTTCCCGCTCGCAGTCCGCGCATTCGCCGTGCGCCGACTGTGAAACGGTCCGTCGGGCGGCCTTCCCGTGGGGGGTTGGGCCGCCCGGCGGACCTCTTGCCGCATATATATCTTTTGGCTTGCCCCGTTTTCTTCCCGCCCCCGCGGTGGACAATAAAGGGCATGAGTCAGCAGGGGGAGAGGCCCGCCGCCGAGGACGAGTGGTGGAGCCGGCTGTACGACGAGAACGCCGCAGACACGGGTCCGGCGTGGACGACAGGCGACACGCTGGACGACCGCTTCGACTCGGCGTCGGACACGGTGGCCCCCCGCCCCTGGTGGGAGTCCCCGCTGTCACCGCCGCAGCCGGAGGCCGAGACTCCGCCGCCGCGCGGGCGCCACGCAGCCAAGCCGCAGGCGCCACCTCAGGCGCCTCCTCCCGAGGCCAATGCCCATGCCAAGGCCAATCCCCAGGCCGAGCCCGCCGAGCCGGCGCCCCCTCCGCCCCCGCCTCCAACGCACCACGCGCCTCCCGCACAACCCACGGCGCCCGTCGCACCGCCCGCACCCCCCACGCCCGCCGCCGCTCCCACGCCACCGGGATCTCCCGCACCGCCCGCCTCACCCGCACCCCCCACGCCCGCCTCTCCCGCTCCTCCCGTCCCGGCCGCACCCCCCGCCCCGCCCCGGCACGAAGCCCCCGTACCAACACAGGCCCCGCCCGCCGACGAGCCCGCGCCGCCCGCGCCTCCCACGCCCGCCTCTCCCGCCCCCGCCAGGCCCCAGATCGCCTTCGTAGGCGGCGGCCCGCCCACCTACGACTCCGAGCCCACCGCCCTGCCCGCCGCCCAGCCGCAGGACCTCGGCGAACTCGTCGCCGACACCGTGCTCGACGGGGCCCGCTACGGGACGTACACCCTGCGCGCCGCCTCCATCCGGGGAGACTCCCCGCGCTACCGCGGCGAGCCCCGCCGCGACGCCCTGCTCACCGCCCGCTTCGGGAGCGGCGACGCCGCGCTCGTCCTCGTCGCCGTCGCCAGCGGCGCCCGCGCCGCCGACGCCGCCCATCTTGCCGCCGCCGACGCCTGCCGGTGGATCGCCGGGGCCGTCGGACGCAGCCACGCCAGGCTCGCCGAGGACATAAGGGCCGGCCGCCGCGGCGACCTGAAATCCGGCCTCCACCGCCTGACCGACCGCAGCTTCGGCAAGCTCCGTGCCCGCGCCGCCGAGCTGGGCGTGGCCCCCGAGGAGTACACCGCGGGCCTGCGCTGCCTGCTGCTCTCCGCCGACCCCGGCTGCCGCACCCGCGTCTTCTTCGGCGTCGGCCCCGGCGGCCTCTTCCGCCTCCGCGACGGCGTCTGGCAGGACATCGAGCCCCAGGTCTCCGCAGCCGCCGGCGCGCCCGTCGTCGGCTACGGCTCCCCGCCCTCGGAGACCCCCGACGGCGACCGGCTCACCATGGACCTCGGGATCCCCACGCCCCCGGCCCCCTATATCGAGGCCCCGCCCCCGCCGCCCGCCGAGCCGTTCCGGTTCCGCGCTTCCGTCGCCCGTCCGGGCGACGCCCTCCTGCTGTGCAGCAACGGACTCGCCGAGCCGCTGCGCTCGGAGCCCGAGCTCGCCGACGAGCTGGCCGCCCGCTGGGCCCCGCCCCAGGAGCCCCCGGGCCTCGCGGCGTACCTCGCCGACGCCCAGTTGAGGGTGAAGGGCTACGCCGACGACCGTACGGCCGTCGCCGTCTGGGAGGCGTGACTGCTCCCCTCATGGGTTGATGGACCCATGGCCAGACAGAACGTGGCAGAACAATTCGTCGACATTCTCGTCCGCGCCGGCGTCCAGCGGCTGTACGGCGTCGTCGGCGACAGCCTCAACCCCGTCGTGGACGCGATCCGCCGCAACCCCGCCGTCGACTGGATCCAGGTCAGACACGAGGAGACCGCCGCGTTCGCCGCCGGCGCCGAAGCGCAGATCACCGGGAAGCTCGCCGCCTGCGCCGGCTCCTGCGGCCCCGGCAACCTCCACCTCGTCAACGGCCTCTACGACGCCCACCGCTCCATGGCGCCCGTCCTCGCGCTCGCCTCCCACATCCCCTCCTCCGAGATCGGCCTCGGCTACTTCCAGGAGACCCACCCCGACCAGCTGTTCCGCGAGTGCAGCCATTACTGCGAGCTGATCTCCAACCCGAACCAGATGCCCCGCCTGCTCCAGACCGCCATCCAGCACGCGATCGGCCGCAGCGGCGTCAGCGTCGTCGCGCTCCCCGGCGACATCGCGTCCCACGCCGCCCCCGAGAAGTCCATCGAGCACGCCCTGGTCACCGCACGCCCCTCGGTGCGCCCCGGCGACGCCGAGATCGACAAGCTGGTGCGGATGATCGACGAGGCGGACCGGGTCACGCTCTTCTGCGGCAGCGGCACCGCCGGCGCGCACGCCCAGGTCATGGAGTTCGCCGAGAAGATCAAGTCCCCGGTCGGGCACGCGCTGCGCGGCAAGGAGTGGATCCAGTACGACAATCCGTACGACGTCGGCATGAGCGGACTGCTCGGCTACGGCGCGGCCTACGAGGCCACCCACGAGTGCGATCTGCTGATCCTGCTCGGCACGGACTTCCCGTACAGCGCCTTCCTCCCCGACGACGTCAAGATCGCCCAGGTCGACGTCCGGCCCGAGCACCTCGGCCGCCGCTCCAAGCTGGACCTGGCCGTGTGGGGCGATGTACGCGAGACGCTGAGCTGTCTGATCCCGCGTGTGCGCGCCAAGACCGACCGCCGCTTCCTCGACAAGATGCTCAAGAAGCACGCGGACGCACTGGAGGGCGTGGTCAAGGCGTACACCCGCAAGGTGGAGAAGCACCGGCCGATCCACCCGGAGTACGTCGCCTCCGTCCTGGACGAACTCGCCGACGACGACGCCGTGTTCACCGTCGACACCGGCATGTGCAATGTGTGGGCGGCCCGCTATCTCACCCCCAACGGCCGCCGCCGGATCATCGGCTCGTTCAGCCACGGCTCGATGGCGAACGCCCTCCCGCAGGCGATCGGCGCGCAGTTCGTCGACCGCAGCCGCCAGGTCGTCTCGATGTCGGGCGACGGCGGGTTCGCCATGTTGATGGGCGACTTCCTCACCCTCGTCCAGTACGACCTGCCGGTGAAGATCGTGCTCTTCAACAACTCCTCGCTGGGGATGGTGGAGCTGGAGATGCTGGTGGCCGGCCTGCCGTCGTACGGAACGCAGAACCGCAACCCCGACTTCGCGGCGATCGCCCAGGCGGCGGGCGCGTTCGGCGTACGGGTGGAGAAGCCCAGGCAGCTCGCGGGCGCGCTCAAGGCCGCCTTCAAGCACAAGGGGCCAGCCCTCGTCGACGTGGTCACCGACCCGAACGCGCTCTCCATCCCGCCGAAGATCAAGGCCGAGATGGTCACCGGCTTCGCGCTCTCCGCCAGCAAGATCGTGCTGGACGGGGGAGTGGGCCGGATGCTCCAGATGGCCCGCTCCAACTTGCGGCATATGCCAAGGCCCTGACCGGGCAAACCGGGCGAGGACCCGCTCCCCCCGGCACCCTCCTTTCGAGGCGGCCCTCCACCCACGTGCGGTCGTCGGGCGGCGCGCATCGTGCAGCGCGCGTCCTCTCGACGACTGTCGTTGGTTGACACACCGACAGGAGTGGTGCTCCCCACGCGGGGGCATGCATCCCGTGAACGTGTTCGAGCGAAGGGGTTCGCTTCGACGAGGGGGGCGTTTCGACGTGCGAGTGGGGACGATGACGGGACGGCAGACAGGGGCCGGGCCGGCCGCGGGCGGCCACGGCTGTGAAGCTGAGAGCGGTGATCGTGAGAGCCGTGGTGCTGAGGGCCGTGATCCGGAGGCGGAGGACGTGTCGCAGCGGCGGGTGATCCGCCGATTAGGGTGCGCGGATCTCAGCGCCGTCCCGGCGGTCCGGCGAGAGCTGCGGAGCCTGCTGGGCCAGTGGGGGGATCCGGACGTCGTGGCGGTGGCGGAGCTGCTCGCCAGCGAGCTGACGACGAATGCGCTGATCCACACCGATCACGGAGCGGTGGTCACGGCCACGGTCACGGCCGGCGCGCTCCGGGTGGAGGTGCGCGACTTCATGGCGGGACTTCCCGTGCCGGACGTGCCGACCGCCGACCTCGGCACGAACGGCCGGGGGCTGATCCTGGTGCAGAGCCTCGCGGACGCGTGGGGCGTGCACACCCACGGCGTGGGCAAGGTGGTCTGGTTCGAGCTGTGCGAAGGGCCGGTCTGACCCTGGCAGACCGGCCCTCGTCCCTGCGGCGTCACCCGAACTGCTGCTCGAGGTCCTTGAGCTTCCGCTCCAGGGAGTCCAGACGCGGCAGCGTCTGCGTGTCGTCTTCCGCGGTGAGGTCCACCGTGCGGGTCTCAGGCGCCCAGGTCTCAGATGCGCGGGTCTCGCCCGGGCGGGCGTCGGTCGTGCGGGCGTCGGTCGTGCGGCTGTCGGCGCCGCCGGACGCCTTCACCGCCTGAAGGGAGGGCCGGGTACGGAGCGACGAGAGTCCCGGCTCGGCTATGACAGGCTCCGGCGCTGACCCGACGGGTCCGGCGGACTGCGGGGAGCCCGTCGACGAGCTGAGGGCGGGAAGCTCCGCGCGGCGCCCGCCGTGGCCGCGGCCCCAGGCCCGGTGCTGACGGTTGAGCGCCCTGAGCTGCGCGCGCTCCAACTTCTCCCGGTCGCGCCTGCGCAGGCGGTTCTGCTCCTTCTCCCGGCGGTCCTCGCGTACCTCGTCGACGGCCTCGTCCAGGGTGCGCACACCCTCCAGCAGCATCAGCGACCAGGCGCCGAACGTCTCGCGGGGCGCTCGCAGCCACCGTACGATCCGGATCTGCGGCAGCGGCCGGGGCACCAGGCCCTGCTCGCGCAGCGCGGCCCTGCGGGTCTGCTTCAGCGCCCGGTCGAACAGGACGGCGGCGGAGAGGGACATGCCCGCGAAGAAGTGGGGAGCGCCGTCGTGGCCCAGGCCCCGGGGCGCGTGCACCCAGTTGAACCAGGCGGCGGCGCCGGCGAACAGCCAGACCAGGAGGCGGGAGCCGAGGGCGGCGTCACCGTGGCTGGCCTCGCGCACGGCGAGGACGGAGCAGAACATCGCGGCGCCGTCGAGCCCGAAGGGGACGAGGTACTCCCAGCCCCCGGAGAGGCTCAGATTCTGCCGGCCGAAGCCGACCAGACCGTGGAACGAGAGAGCGGCGGCGACCGCGGCACAGCAGAAGAGAAGCATGTAGGAGGCGGTGCCGTAGACCGCTTCCTTGCGTCTGCGGCGCTCCTCGCCGCGCTCCCAGGAGTCGTCCTTCGCGGCCTTGGCCCCGGCGCGCTTGCCGCGGGCGAGAACCGCCACCGCCGCCAGGACTCCCACGAGCAGCACGCCGCCCGGAAGCAGCCAGTCGAGCGATATGTCGGTCAGTCTCATGTGCGGTGTCCCTTGCATCGCGGTAGGGCGTTCGGCCGCCATAGTGGCCGAAGTCCCAGCCGCCCCAGAGGGTTTCCGGGCAAGAGAACGCCAACGGGGTCGCGTGGCATACAGATAGGTGTGATCTAGTCGAACCGCCGTATGAGCAAAGGGAGTTGAGTTCGATTTATGCCACTCGGAAGGGTGGCATGGAATCAAGGACCTGGGAGCAGGGCGTATCAGCCTCCGCGGCCCCCGCAGCCCCCGCAGCGCCCTCGGTCTGCTCAGTCTGCTCAGTCGTCGGGAGATCCGCCGGCCGTCCGAGGGGAGAGGGCGAGGAAGGCGTCAGGGGCCCGTGCGCAGCCGTTCGACGCGGTCGGCGTCGCAGGTGCGCGGGCAGGTGACGCAGGTGTCCTCCGGCCGCAGCGTGTAGAAGAGGCAGCAGCTTGCCCGGTCCCGGGTCGGCAGCGGCTCGCCGTCCGGACCCGTCAGCTCGCGGAAGCCCGCGGTGCCGACGTACGGCTTGGTCGATCCGGGCAGCAGCCGCTCCAGCTCCGTCACCGCCCGCTGCTCCTCGCCGAGCAGATGGGCGACGTACCAGAGACCCTCGACGATCTCGTCCGTCGCCATGCCCCACAGCGCGCGCTTCCCGCGCCGCATCCGGGGGCCGAAGCCGTCCAGGACGGGCTCGAGGTGCTCGGCGACGGCCGCGCGCACCTCGCCGCGCAGCGCCTCCTCGTCCGGTACGACACGGGCCCCGGGCAGCTGGGCCGCGGGGTCGTCGGGGAGGCAGGAGAAATCTCTCACCCGTACGGTCATCGTGCCGAGCGCGCGCTGGAAGGCCACGTCCTGGACCGGCGCCCGCGGCACCCGCCGGAGCAGGAACCAGGGGACCGTGATCAGCAGACAGGCCGGCCAGGCATAGCGGTGCAGCCCGAAGCTGGCGATCACATCGGGGCGGGCCTGCTGGCCGTAGTCGCGCAGCACCTGGGCGTTGTCCCAGGCCAGGAAGGCGTCGAGGGCGGGACCGCCGCCCGCGAGGTCGCTCGCGCCCACCCAGCCGCCGCCGGAGGGGGCCTGCTCGCCGTCCGCGAGCTCCCTTATGCGCAGCCCGGAGAAGACCTCGGTCAGGCGCGTGTAGGCGGCCGTGACCGGCGAGGCCACGTCGGGGAGCATCGCGGGAACAGTCATGGAGGGGACCGCCGAATCACGATCGTTAGCAGGTTAGCCTTACCTTACCCGATGCGATCCGTATTTGAACTCGCGTCCCGTCCGCCTATCGTGCATACCGGCGCCCCCGCACGCGAGCCGGGGCCGCAGTCCGGCGGGAGGAGGACCCGAGTGGAGCAGGCCCGAGCGCGCGACGCCGCCGCCTCGCAGCCCGCCGCGTCCTCGCCGATCCCCGGACAGGGCTGCCCGCGCGACCGCACGCATGCGGAATCCCCGCGTCCCGACGGCCCGAACCCCGCCCGTCCCCGCATACCGGAGCAGGCGCGGGGCGCACGGGGCGAGCACACGCACAGCGAGCCCCCCGCCCCCCTCACCGAGCCCCCGCCGACCCCGGCGCCTCACTCCGAGCCCCTCGCGCCCCGTACCGTCCAGCGGCACTCGGTCCGCGGCCAGATCCTCGCGGCCCTGCGCACCGCCCTGGTCGTCGGCGAGCTGGTCCCCGGCGAGGTCTACTCCGCCCCCGCGCTCGGCCTGCGCTTCGGCGTCTCGGCGACCCCTGTGCGCGAGGCGATGCAGCAGCTCGCGATCGAGGGCGCGGTCGAGGTGGTGCCCAACCGCGGCTTCCGCGTCGCCGTCCGCAGCCCCCTCGAACTGGCCGAGCTCGCCGAGGTGCGCGCCCTGATCGAGGTCCCCGTCATGCTGCGCCTCGCCCGCACGGTCCCCGCGGCCCACTGGGCCGCGCTGCGCCCACTCGCCGACGCGACGTCCGCGGCCGCGGCGACCGGCGACCGCGCGACCTACGCCGAGACGGACCGCGCCTTCCACCGCGCGGTGCTCTCCCTCGCGGGCAACCAGCAGCTGGTGACGGTGGCCGACGACCTGCACCGCCGCTCCCAGTGGCCCCTCACCAGCGCCCCGGTGACCCGCAGGGCCGACCTGATCGCGGACGCGGCGGAGCACACGGCGCTCCTGGAGGCCCTCATCGCCCAGGACCTGACGACGGTCCAGTCCCTGGTGCGGGAGCACTTCACGGGCGCGGGGGGCTGAGGGGCGAGGGTTCGTGCCGGTGCCGGGTGGGATGCAGTGCAGGCTGCATGCCCGTGCCTGTCCCGCCGGTGTCGGCGGCGCGGTCTGAGCCGACGCCGAGAAGTCCTAGGGCAGCCGCCCAGGTGTCCTCGCGTACTGCTGCTCCCTCTGAAGGCGGTTACCCGCACGTAGCGATCGAGGAACTACAGCGAGGCCGATCTCCAACTGTCCTGTCAGTGACGTACCTTACGATCTTTGACATGCCTGTGAGCGATAGGGAGACTTGCGCCCGAGTTCGTCATTGGGGGCACCATTTCTTCGCACATACGCGGCGGTCCGACCAACCGCCTGCGCTGGTCTCACGGTTCAGTTGCTGAACGCTTCTCCGGCAGGGACAACAGCCTCGGTTTCATCCGGCTGTCCCTCGCGACGGCGGTCGTGGTCTCCCACGCCAGCATCCTGGGCTTCGGCGACACCGAGTTCGGCCACTACTTCAGCCATGGACAGACCGACCTGGGAAAGCTGTCCGTATACGGATTCTTCGTCCTCTCCGGCATCCTCGTCACCCGCAGCGGGAAGCGGCTCCCGATCGGGCGCTTTCTGTGGCACCGCGCGCTGAGACTGCTGCCGGGCCTGTGGGTCTGCCTCGCCGTGACCGCCTTCCTCGTCGCGCCCTTCCTCTACTGGCGGCAGCAGGGAACGCTCTACGGCTTCTTCGGCCACGCGTCCGGCCCGCTGGACTACCTGCGCTCCAACTGGTTCGTCTCGGTCCAACAACGAGACATCTCCGGGGTGATCGCCACTGCCCGCGAGTCCGGCCTCGCCACCAGCAAATTCTTCAACGGCGCGCTCTGGTCGCTCCGCTACGAGGTGCTCTGCTACTTCGGCGTGGCGCTCCTCGCACTGACGGGCGCACTGGCCCGGGCCCGCCGCATGGTTCTGCTGATCACGGCCGTGCTGGGCTGGCTCGTCGTCAGGGAGGCGATGGGCCACCCGTTCTGGAGCGGGACCCCGGACGCCTCCTACTACAAGAACATCACGCTGATCCCCGCGATGGGCCCGGTCGACCCGGACGTGATCGTCTACCTCGGCTTCGCCTTCGCCCTGGGCACGCTGATCGAGCTCTACCGCGAGCGGATCCCCGTCAGCGACGTGCTGGGCGTGCTCAGCGCCCTCGCGCTGCTCGGCAGCCTGCGCTTCGGCTACCTCTACACGGTCGGCCTGCCGGCCTTCGCCTACCTCCTGCTGTGGCTCGCGATCCGGCTGCCGAAGCCCTTCCGCCGCATCGGCGCGCGCCACGACTACTCGTACGGCATCTACATCTACGGCTTCGTCGTCGAGCAGTCCCTCGTCGCCCTCGGCCTCGCACGCTGGGGATTCTGGCCCTACCTCGCCATGGCACTGGCCGGCACCCTGCTGGCCGCGGTCCTCTCCTGGCATCTGGTGGAGCGCCCGGCGATGAAGCTCAAGGACCTGGGCCGCACCCGCCCAGGACCAGGCGTCCAGGCAGCGGCCGCACCGGAGTCCGAGATGGCCCTCACTGGAGCGGGCGCGGGCCCAGTCCCGAGCGGCGGGGGTCGCTGAGGGCGCTGAGCGCCTCTGGACGTGGAGCGGGGCCCGTACGGCGAACTACACGCCGTACGGGCCCCGCTCCGTCTCCGGTCAACCGGCAGCTCGTCTGTCGTCTAGCTGAGGCTGCCGGTGAGGGCGACGAGGGAGGGGGTTCCGGGGATGCCGGGTCGGTCGTCGGTGGGCTCCCACTTGCCGTTTGCGTGGCGCACGGTGTGCAGGATCTGGCCGTCGGCGGTGACGAACGCGACCTGGAACTCGTCTGCGACCGCGGCTGCGTCCAGGCTGATCAGCGGCTCGTCCAGGCCCAGCACCTTGTGCAGGTCGCCGAAGGCGGTCCAGCTGCCGTTGGCGGCCCGGGTGGCGTGCTTGATCTCTCCGGTGGGATTGGTGAGAACGATCTGGAGGTCGCCGCCGACGCCGGCGAAGGCCATGCCCTTGATCTCGTTCAGCCCGGTCGGCAGCGAGCTGATGCGGCCCCACTTGCTCCAGGTGCCGTCCTCGTAGCGGATCGCGTGGTACGCCTTCTTGTCGGCGACGACGCCGACGTGGGTGTCGCCGCCGGAGGTCTGCGAGATGGTCAACTGGGTGGCGTTGCCGAGCACGCCGAGCTTCGCCGTGACGTCGCCCCACTTGGACCACTTCTCGTCGGGGCCCTGGATGGCGTGGTAGACACGGCCGTCTGCCAGTCCGATCAGCCCCAGGCTCTTGCCCATGGAGGTCACCGCGACGGTCTTGAGCCCCGGCTTGTGCCCGAGCTCGTCAGAGATGTCTCGGAAGCCCGCCCAGCCGCCGGTGGGACGGCGGTTGGCCTCGTACAGGCGTCCGTTGCCGCCGACGGCGAAGACGTAGTTCTTGCCGTAGTTGGCGGCGTTCGCCACGAACGCGAGGTCTTCGATGGTCCCGGCGACCTTCTGCACATCGCCGAAGCCCGACCAGTCGCCGTTGCTGTCACGGATCGCGTGGTGCAGACCCGTGTCGGTCTTGGTCAGCATCTGCGTCTTCCAGGTGCTGAGGGTGGCAGCCGTGGTCTGTCGGATCCACGTGCCGAGGTCGTCGACGCGGACGGCGCTGGCGCCGGTGCGGGTCTCCTCGGAGCCCAGGCACCCTCCGTGGGTGGACTTGCTGACGACGGCGGCCAGCTCCAGGCGTCCGCCTGTCTCCCGGAACACGGGCGATCCGGCGTCGCCCTTGCACACGGGGCTTCCGTCGACGAGCACCTCGGTGTCCCGCACCTGGCCGGCGGTGAAGGAGGCGGCGTGAGCGGTGTTCGGCACCCAGACGCTCTTGGTGCGGCCGAAGCCCACACCCTTCAGCTTCTCGTCCGCGACCGGCGCCGTGGACGCCGGCCGCAGCGGCCTGATGCCGTGGACGGGCGCGGACAGCTTCGCCAGTACCAGGTCACGGTCCTGACGGGGCGCCAGCTCGACGATCTGCCGCTCCTCGCCCGCGGTGGTGGTGAGGTCGGTGCGGCCGACGACGACGGTGGACTTGCGCTTGGGGGCGCCGGCGGCCAGTGCCTCGCCGGGGTTCTCGGCGAAGCAGCTCGAGGCCGTCATGACCCACTGATTGTTGATGAGCGTGCCGGTGCACGCCCGCACCCCGCCGACATCGATTTTGGCGGCGAACCGGTACTCGGCCGCTGCGGCGGCGTCGCCGTCCATGGCCTGTGCCAAGGGGGAGTTGAGAGCGCCTGCGGCCACGATCACGGCCATCAGACCGGCCCACGCGGAACGTGAGCGTATTCCTTGCATATCCATTCCTTGAAGTTCTGTGCTGAGCACTGCTGGCCAGCAGGGTTCAGCGGACGGGGTGCCCACGCCATGCGCCATTGGGGCAGGGACGTCGAGAGGGCGGCTGCTCCCGGCGGGCTGTGCAGGCGTCCCCCAGGCGGGGGCACGGCGGCCGGGGCATCGCGGGCGACGGGGCAGTTGTCTCGATCGGGGGCGAGGTCAGCCAATGGCACGGATCTTGAGGAGAACGGACCGGGTGCCGCCGGGGCCCCTTCTCCGGCGGATTTGAAGCGCCCTTGGGCAGGTCCACGGTGGTGGTCTCGCCGTTGGCGGTCAGGTTGGCGCTGATGGGATGCTCTGCTGCCAGGTAGAAGACCCTAGGAAGTTCCAGAGTGAGATAGCCCGTGGAGGCGGTGGCCTGGAAGCAGTATTCCCCGCGCCGGCTGGCCTTCGTGTCCTCGACGGTCATCACCTTGATCAGGCTTGCTGTCTAGTCGCATTCGGCCAGCAGAACGAACAAGGCGATGGGCCTGCACAACCTCCCTTCCATGTCCTGGGAGATCAATCGTGGCTGGATGTTGAGCGCGAACCTCGTATCCGACCTCGACGCCTGGGTCCGGCTGCTGGCTCTGCACGACATCGATGACCTCGCAGTCCGACACCATGTGCTTCCGCCTCGACCACCTGCCCGCCCGCCTCACCACCCACGCCCGCGGCCAATGGCTGCGGATCGATGCCACCTGGCCCTGGGCCACGGCGTTCACCACCTGCTGGCAGCGACTTACCAACCTCTCGGCCATCACCTGGCGGCCGGGCACAGCCCCGACGAAGAGCAGGATGGGGGCGGCCAGCAGCACATCGGGCTCGTGGTGCCCGGCACTCCCGGAGCGTCACGCCACGGCCCGCCTCAACAGCACGAGCAAACCGCCGAGCCGATCAGCGACCGAACCCCGTTGCAGAATCGAGGACCGTCGCAATTTCAGCCGGGGAAAGAGTCGATGTCGACCCGTTTGAGGGCCGCTGTTTCGTGACTCCCCCCGATACCGCTCCAGACGGATTCCTTACCGGACTTCAGGCGCCGGTTCGGATTTCCACGAGAGTGTGCTCTCGCTTCTGTGGGTCGGCGGTGATGCCCACCGGCGTCCACTGGCCCTTAGCCACGTCGAAGGAGATATCGGTGGTTGTTCCCGGAACATTCATGTCGACCGAAACCTTACGGTCGATTCCCTTGACGCCGTAAACGCTGGGGAGCTCCAGGGTCAGATAGCCAGAGGAGCCCGTGACCGCGAAGCAGAAACGACTTCCGTCATCCTGACTGCTCCACACCTCCAGAAGCCCTTCCTTGGAATCACACTCGACAAGGACGATGTTCCCGCTACCCTTCTTGAGCTTGATTTTCTTGGTCTTGAGTATCCCTTCGGCCCCCGGGTAGCCGAAGTCCTCCACTGCGTATGAAATCTCGGCGGACGCGGCCGCAGGAGCATCCGACGGAGCGCCGACCGCAGTGGCCACACCTGCGGCCGTGGTCGAGACAGCGAGCACACCGACAGCGGACAAGATTGTGACGCGCTTCACGAAGAAGCCCCCCTCGAAACTGGCAACAGGCACAAGCAGCGAATGGTCGAAATCTGACTGTAGGGAACAGCGGTTTCGGTGCACTTTCCCCCAGTGCTAAACAGAGTTGGTCAAGGTTCACTCTGTATTCCCCCGCTTGCCGAGTGTCATCCTCGGCCAGTGAGGCGACTTTACACCGCTCCTACTGTGCGTCAAACCTCGGGGGTGGATACACTCCGGCTCGCGGCGCAGCACAATGCCGCCGGTTTGCCGATGCATGGGGGTATCGGGAACCGAAACAAGCGGAGTTGACAATTCAGTGACCATGTCACAACGAAACGGAATTCGACGGTCCGGTGGGGGAGTCAGGCGCACGGCCCGTCTTCTTATGGTGGGTTCTCTGGCGTTCGCCCTGATAGCCTCTTCCGACGCTCTGGGGGCGTCAGTCGCCTTCGCCGCGGATGAGCCCGCCGATGCCCATCTCACCGACCGGGGCCGGGTCGTCGAAGCCTGGCGTGCAGGCGGGGAGAGCACGCGCGCCGCAGCCGAGCAGGCTCTCGCAGGGTCGGACCAACAGATCGCCGCATTCCTCGATGACGGTCTGCGCCGCGCGGCCGAGGAGGACGACCGCCTCCGCGCGCTGCGCATGGTCAGCCACAGCGGACCCGGAGTCCGTAAGGGGATCAGCGAGGTCCTGAACTCGCCCGAGCAGCTCTCCAGCTACCTGAAGTCGGGATGGCAGAAGCCGTATCAGGACGACCTCCGGCAGGACGTGCTCGAGGCTCTGCACGCGGGTGGCAGCACGGTCAACTCGGCCGGCAACAAGGCTCTGACCACCGGCACCACCCAGGCGCTCCAGCTGTTTCTGACCAAGGGTCAGTACAAGGCCCGGGCGAACGACGACCGCCTCGAACTGTTCACGCTGATGAACGTGGGCGGCCCGACGCTGAAGAAGGCCGCGCAGGAAGCTCTGACCGGCGGCCCGGCCGAGATCCGGGAGTTTCTGGAATCGGGCCAGCATGTGGCCAGAGCCCGCGACCAGGAAACCATGACGGTCGCCCAGCTTGCCGAGGTGGCTCGTAAAGCGGGTGTGGTGGCCAAAGCGCAGACCGATGCGGCCTCCAAGGCCTCGGCTCAGGCGGTTGCCGCCTCCCAGATCGCCAAAGCGGAGGCGGCTCGAGCTGCCGACGAGATGGCTGATGCGAAGAACGACTCGGTAAAGGCAGCCAACGCCGCAAGGCGAGCCGCCCGCGCTGCCGAGGGAGCGGCGAATGCTGCCCGTACCGCCATCAGTGCTGCCAGCACTGCCACTTCGGCCGCTCGGACCGCAGCTTCTGCTGCCTCGGCCGCCGCAGCCGCCGCGGCCGCCGCAGGTGAGGCAGCGGCTCGCGCCTTCAATCTGGCTACGGCCACACTCAAGGACGCCGGCCGAGCCGAGGCCGCCCGCAAGTCCGCCGAGCAGGCCCGTGACGCGGCTGCCGGGGCACGAACTGCCGCGAAAGCGGCGCTCGCCTCGATGAACGCCGTCAAGGAGGCGGTCAAGGCTGCCCAGGCTGCCGCGGCAGCCGGAGAGAACGCAGCCGCAAGCGCAGGCGCGGCCGCACAGGCAGGAGCCCATGCCGGTGTCGCGGAGGTGGAAGCTCGTCGAGCCGCCGCCGCAGCCGCCAAGGCCCGCCGGGCTGCTGCTACCGCGACCAGCGCCGCGAACACCGCAGAGCGGCTGGCCGGGCAGGCCGCCCAGGCCGCGCAGCAGGCGCACGCCGCCGCCAACAGTGCCGCCGACCACGCAGAGGCTGCCCACAAGGCAGCCATGGAGGCTGTGAGCCAGGCCGGCAAGGCAGTCAACTTCGCGAACAAGTCCACGGCCCACGCCGATGCGGCGCTGAAGGCAGCGAAGACCGCCAAGGACGCCGTAGACCAGGCGCGCACCGTGGAGGCAACCGCGCGCGCTGCGGAGAACGCGAATCTGGAGAACGAGACCGCTGAGGCGATCCTGGACGCCGAGGAGGTGAAGAAGCAGGAGGAGCAGGCCAACGCGACCTTCGCCAAGGACCAGGCTGAAGCTACCCGTCTCGACACTGAGACCCGGCAACTGCTCGCCGACGCCCGCAAGCAGGAGACCGCGTCCGCCGACGTCACTGCCAAGGGACGTACGGCCGCAGTACGGCTGCTGACCACCGGCGGTCCATGGACCCGTAAGGCCGCTGAGACCGCGCTGTCGGGCACCGATGAGGATGTACGGGCCTGGCTCGACGTCACCCAGGCCATCGCCGCCGAGCAGGACGACCGCGCCCGCGTGGCGCACCTGTCCGACACGGGCACAGCGTCCGTGAAACGGTCTGCCGACGCCGCTCTGGCAGGCTCTCACACCGATGTGGTGCGCTTCCTCGAGCGCGGACAGCACGATGTGCAGATCGACGAATACCGCGTCAGGGTGCTGGAACTGTCCCACTCCGGCGACTCCGGCGTGAAGAAGGCGGCGAGCGCCGCCATCGACGCGGGCACCGCCGATGCTCTGCTGGAGTTCATACGAACCGGCCACGCCAAGGCCCAGCGGGATGACGACCGGGTCGAAACCCTGCGCATCATGAACAGCGGCGGCCCGGAAACCAAGGCGGCGGCGCAGATCGCCATGGCCGGACCGTCGTGGATGGCCCGCGAATTCGTCACCGTCGCCCAGCACAAGGCGGCAAAGCTGGACTACGAGGCCGCAACCCACGAGGCATCGGTCAAGAAGATGATCGCCGAGGCCGCACGGGTCGCCGCCCAGGCGGGCACGGACGGCGCGAAGGCCGCCGAGGTGGCCGCTCGCGCCCGCGACGCGGCGGCTGACGCGACCAAGTACGCCAAGGACGCCCTGAAGTCGGCCAGCGAAGCCGACGGCTTCGCCGATGACGCGAAGGCGTCCGCGAAGAAGGCCGACACCTCGGCGCAGCAAGCTGCCGAATCCGCCCGTCTGGCCAAGGGTGCCGCGGCCAGCGCGAACCAGTCAGCCGCCCAGGCCACTGCCTCCGAGCAGTCCGCCGCCCAGTCAGCGGCGCAGGCCAGCACGTACGCCTCGATGGCCGCCGATTCAGCCGAGACCGCCCGCCAGGCCGCGTTCAAGGCGAACCAGGACGCGCGGGCAGCGGCCAAAGCCGCCCTGGATGCCCTGAGCATCGTGGCGCGCAAGCAGCGTGAAGAGGACGAGGTCCGGCGCGCAAAGGCCGACATGGCCGTTCCCGGCAAGTCCGGCGAAGGAGAGGTCGATGGCCTCCAGGAGTACGAGAACGGCGTCACGCTGTTCTGGTTCGACGGTGGCTGCTACCTCAACGGCATGCCCATGCCGTCGAGCATGACCCTTGGGGCCTGCAAGAAGGTAGCTGCGGATTTCGACGACTGGATAGGCGACTGGGAGGGCCAGATCCGGTGGGACAGCCTGATGGAATATCCCGATCCCGCGAAGTCACTGCTGGCGTCCTACTGCGGATACGACGACGACCGGCCCTTCGTCAGTGACAAGAAGGCCGATGTCTGCGGCCCCGACCTGATGAAGGAGCTGGAGTCGGAGTCGGTCTACCCGGCGGTGTACTATCGCGAGTCGGGTGCCGGGAAGGCCATCGGCAAGTTCTTCAAGGAACTCGGCAAAAAGGTCGGCATCAGAGCCAAGCCGCGTCTGAACGGACCGGCCTTTGGTCGGACGCAGTTCGAGCTCTACAAGCAGACCCTCCGCGAGGAGATGGCCAAGCCGCATGTTGTGGACGAAGCACTCAAGAAATGCGTGGACAAGCTGTATCGCGTCGATGCGAAAATTGGTAGTGGCAGCACGGCAGCTGCTGTGAGGTACGAGGCCATCACTGGGAAGACGGTAAATGGTGCCCTCCACTCCGTAAAGGCCAAGAGTGAGATATCATTCCTTTACACGTGGCTGAAGAATAACCCGACGGCTCGACTGGGCGACCGTGCTGCGGCGGAGAACATGATCAAGGACATGGAGCAAGCCCTCAAGTTCGCGGCCGATCTGGCGAAGAAGCAGAAGGGATCGAAATGACGGACCCGCAGTGGTGGCGAGAGATGCTGAATGTAGACGCATCTCTCGCGGACAGAGTGGACGACGAATATCCGCTGACATCAAAGCTTGGTTCTTTCGGCCTCGAATTTTCAGACCTCTGCGGAAATCTTGCCGAGCAACAGCGTGGAAGAATTCTGGAAATCGTGGAGAGGGTGCTGGCGTCAGGGGATGAGGAGGAGCGGGCCGCTGTGGCAACCGGATTTCTTGAAGCCCTCCTCCATAGGTGGGATGATGGCTTTGACCTGGAGTCCATCTGGCCTTTGATAGGACCGCTCTCCCGGAAATATTGCCTGGCCTGGAATGCTTTCGGTGGCGTCGAATCACCTGCCTGGATGCGCCCGGCGTAGCGCTCGTCCGCTCTTGATGAAGCCCCCGCATCGTGTGCCTTGCCGGCCAGGGTGCGGGGGTCTTTGCGTGCGGGCTCCCGTAGCCTCTGAGGGATTCGGCATGAAGTGGCCTCCGCCCTCGCATCGTCCCGAGGTGCCGGGCTTCCGCCGCCGGCCCCCAAGCCCCGGACCATCGGAACAGTGCTTTCAAGCCCGCTCGGTCGGGCCGGAACCGCCAGGCCCAGGACGCCGAGCTGGCCATGACCGCCCTGCGAGGCATGGCAACTCAGGCGTTCGACCCGCTCGTACGTCACCGCCCGGTCCGTCGTCGGCCGGCGACGCCAAGAGCCGTCGACGAGTTCGTTGTCGTACAGCACACCGTCCCGTCCTGCGTACGACGGTGATGCGGTCGGCCAGCCGCTCGGCCTCGTCGGCCGCCAGCGTGGCGGACATCTTCCGCGCGCAGGCGTCGTGGTTCTCCCACTGCACATGCCGCTTCCAAGCAGGTCTTCGGGATGGCGCCGGCACCGTGGCGGAACGACCCGTTCCCGAACGGAAACATCATGATCACGCCTGCAGACTTTCACGTCCAAGCTGGTTCGAAGTCCCCCCAGGGCCAGGTCATCCTGCGGAAGGGACGATGGATGCCGCCGATCGACCGAAAGTGGGACCTGCCGAGCAGGTAGCCCCGGATCTCGTGCTTTCCCCCGCAGAAGGAGTGACCACATGCCTCTGGGCGACTTGGGTGCTGCCGCCTACCAGCTTCATCTGCTCAGCACCATGAACCCTCTGCCCCACCTTCTGGAACGCTCACTGAACGCGGTCGGCGTGAGCAGGCCGGAGATGGCGCGCCAGGCAGACCGGGTTGGCGAGGCAACCCTGATCCTGACGGCCGACCTGGTCTCGAATACGAGGGAGATCCTGAGCGATGCCCTGTGCGGCGAAAGCGTCGAGCTCGGGCAAACGTCCACCGATCGATACCGATTCCCTCTGTGGCCCGAATTTGAGTTCGAGATCGAATTCCAAATCGTGAACGGCTACCACTTCACGCACGGAGAATTCGTCCGGACCCTCGGCACCGGACCTTCCGATCGCGAGCCCGTACCGTGGGGCTGGCTCAAGGGGGAAACTCTCCGGAGGTACGAGGACGTCAGGGAGATCGACCTGTGGTCGCCCTACGAAACCTATGACGCATTGAATCCACAGGACGGGAAGCGATGCTTCCTGCGGTTTGGCTGGGGCGTGCTCCAGGAGATCGAGCCACTGTAACCCCGGCCTGGGAGTGTTCCCCGTCCAGCCGAGCACTCGGGATGACTCTCCGCGCTGACGACGGCACCGCGGTCGAGGCGGCCGCGTCCTGTCTGCTGGCGTCAGCGTCCTCAGCGGGGCTGCCAGTAGCCGCGTCGAAGTCCACGACGGGGGCTACTTGACATGATTGACGCAGTAGTTGACGGCAACGTCGGCGGACGCCGACCGCCGGAAGCACGCAGAGGCGGGGAACGTTCGCACGCCCATCAAGACGTCCCGGGTTTGGAGAGCCCGCCAACCTCGCCAACTGCGCTCTCTACGCGGGGGAAGGCTGGTGGTTCGACGAGTCGGACAAGTACGTAGACGCCGACCGGTCCTGTGCCTCGGCCAACCCCGTCCTGGGCTGGGGAGCCGCCCCATCAAGGGTGAGAAGTGGTACGACAAGGCAGGAAACCTTTGGGACACGCTCAAGAAATACAGGAAGAAGAAGCGGGACACCTGCGTGAGGTCGGCCGGATTATTCTGTCCGACCTCACGCGCACGTCACGTTGTCTACGCCCATCAACTGTTTGGAGTTTGGATGGAGCGGATTACCGACGAGCAGATTGCGCTTCTGGTCTCGTTCGCATATGCAAGAATCTCGGATGCCGATGCGCTGCAAGAAGAGGCGTGTCGCACCGTGACCGCCCTGCGTCTGGTTGTCGACAAACAGATTGCTGCCGTTCGCTATTTTCGGACCTCTCCCTCTAGTGGTGCTGCAGTAGCTGAGCACGCAAATGCCTCATGGAATCTTCTTGTCTCTATCGCACGTATTTGGCGAGACCACTCCGAGTTTCCGATCGACGCCGCGATGGAGACGTTCGAGTTCGACGCTGAGAGCCCTCTCATGCCGACAAGGTAAGTCTCGATTCGTCGGTGGTTACTCACAAACACTCGATCGCTTAGTCTGCGTAGTACACGTACTATGCGCTGGCGGGGGCAGGCGTCGGTCCTTGAGGTCCGGAAAGCGCCCAAGGGGAGTGGGGCAAGATGCATGGAGAGTGTCAGGGGAGCCGTTGCGCTCTGGTCTTTGCTCCTTACCTATATCGAAGGCTTCATGGCGGGTCAGAGCGGGGAGCTCAATTTCCCGGAGCGCAGGTTTACGTTCGCTCTGAAAAGGGTGGCCTGCGGAAGAATCTTGGTGAAGTTTGCAGACCGAGAAGGGAAGCGTGCCGTTTTGAGTCGAGAGAAGGATGTTCTAGAGGCGCTGGCATCAGGTGCCGTAGAGTTCTTCAGTGCGATTCTGGATGGCTCCCCGAAAGACGAGTGGAGCTACAGAAGGGATCTCAACGCGGCAGTGCGTTTGCAAGAGGAGTGCTCAAGCGTTGGGTGATCGGGCTAGTCTCTTCATTGCTGATCCTCCGCGGCCAATATTCGCGTGAAGCGTGATCGCACTGTCCGAGGTCGCGCTTGCGAACTGGGTGCCATTAGCAAATAGAGACTCCGCCGGGCAACGCCTGGCGGGGTCTCTGCACGGGGTGAAGGCAGTAGTTGACGGCAGCATCAGCGGACGGTGGCTCCGCGTAGTGGCGGTCGTTGTTGTGGTTGCGGGTCGCGTCGGACGTGGTGTAGACGGCGGTGACGTTGATGTGGACGTGGGCGAGGAGTTCCTCGATCACGACGAGGTCGGCGTACTGCCGCCAAGGGCAGGGCGGCAGTGTGCACATGATGAACCCGATACGCGGCAGGGGAGGGTGGCATACGGGGCTTGCCGTCCCATACAGGAGCCGCATGTTGAGGAGGGCTGCACATGGCTGAGACGACGGTCTACTGGGATCCCCTGCGGGGCGTACGAGCTTGCGAGGGCATGTCTTTGGCGGTACCGGTCGAGGGCTTCACACCGTTGGATCCGCCCTTCACGCTGCCCCCCGCGCGGGAGTACATGCTCGGCAGCTGGGAGGAGCGGAACTGGCGCAACGTTCCCGGCCCCTTCTACGGGGCGCTGACGGACAACTGCTGGACTGGCCGCCTCGTGGCTCCCGCCCACATCCTCTATGACGACGAGGAGCACAGCCGTGAATTCGTCTACCGCCAGCCTCGGACGGAATCCGAGGTGCGAGAGCTCCTGTCCGCCGCGGTGAACGATCCCTATGCGGGCTACGCCTGTGACGGGGACGCGCACTGGACCCTGGAGACGGTACGGGCCTGGTGGGCCGATCGCGGGCGGCTTCTGGAATGGATCGACCAGGCTGTTGTGCGCTGGTCCGCCAGTGAGCGCGAGGATGAGCGTGAGGTTGTGGACGGCCTGTTGGCGTATGCGCGGTACGTCGAGGACGAGCTCGGCAGCCATCTGCGTGGGTACATGTTCTGGCTTGATCACGGCCGGACTCCGCTGACGAAGGAATTTCTACCTGACCTGCACCGCCGCTCCCAGGGCCCCTCACCAGCGCCCCGGTGACCCGCAGGGCCGACCTGATCGCGGACGCGGCAGAGCGCACGGCGCTCCTGGAGGCCCTCATTGCCCAGGGCCTGACGACGGTTCAGTCGCTGGTGCGGGAGCACTTCACGGGCGCGGAGGGATGACGGCCGCCGGTCCGTGCTGGCGCCGGCCGGATTCAGTGCATGCCGTGGGCCTGCGCTGTCCGGTCGGGATCGGCGGCGCGCAGAGCCTGAGCGCGGCCGCCGCAGGTGTCCTCGCGTACAGCTGCTGACGTCTCTGCGTGAGGGCTGGTCAACTGCGCGCAATGATCGAGGACTTCGGTGAAGTCGATCTCCGACTGGCGGGATAGTGACGTACCTTACTGTTCTTTGACGTGCCTATAGGGCGATAGGGAGACTGACGCCCTAGATCGTCATTGGGGGCACCATTTCTTCGCACATACGAGGTGGTCTGACCAACCGCCTGCGCTGGTCTCACGGTTCAGTCGCTGAGCGCTTCTCCGGCAGGGACAACAGTCTGGGCTTCATCCGGCTGTCCCTCGCGACGGCGGTCGTGGTCTCCCACGCCAGCGTGCTGGGCTTCGGCGACACCGAGTTCGGCCTCGCGTTCAGTCACCACCAGACCACACTGGGCACGTTGTCCGTGTACGGATTCTTCGTTCTGTCCGGCATTCTTGTCACCCGCAGCGGGAAGCGGCTCCCGATCGGGCGTTTTCTGTGGCACCGGGCGCTGAGACTGCTGCCCGGTCTGTGGGTCTGCCTTGCCGTGACCGCCTTCCTGGTCGCGCCCTTCCTCTACTGGCGGCAGCAGGGAACGCTCTACGGCTTCTTCGGCCATGCGCCCGGCCCGCTGGACTATCTGCGCTCCAACTGGTTCGTCGCGTTCGAGCAGCGCGACATCTCCGGAGTGATCGCCACCGCCCGTGAGTCCGGCCTCGCCACCAGCCCCAGTGTCAACGGGGCGCTCTGGTCGCTCCGCTACGAGGTGCTCTGCTACTTCGGCGTGGCGCTGCTCGCGCTGACGGGCGCGCTCGCCCGGGCCCGTCGCGTGGTTCTGCTGATCGCGGCCGTGCTGGGCTGGCTCGTCGTCAGAGAGGCGGCGGGCCACCCGTTCTGGAGCGGAGCCTGGGACGCCTCCTACTACGAGAGCATCACCCTGATCCCGGCGATGGGCTCGGTCGACCCGGACGTGATCGTCTACCTCGGCTTCGCGTTCGCCCTGGGCACGCTGATCGAGCTCTACCGTGAGCGCATCCCCGTCAGCGACGTCCTGGGCGCGGCCAGCGTACTCACACTGCTCGCCACCTTGTACTTCGGCTACTTCTACACCGTCGGCCTCCCGGCCCTCGCGTACCTCCTGCTGTGGCTCGCGATCCGGCTGCCGAAGCCCTTCCGCCGGATCGGCGCACGGCATGACTACTCGTACGGCATCTACATCTACGGCTTCGTCGTCGAGCAGTCCCTCGTCGTGCTCGGCCTCGCCCGCTGGGGGTTCTGGCCCTACCTTGCCATGGCCTTGGCCGGCACCCTGCTGGCCGCGGCGCTCTCCTGGCACCTGGTCGAGCGCCCGGCGATGAAGCTCAAGGACCTGGGCCGCAAGCGCCCGGGACCAGGCAGCCCGGCGGCTGCCGCGCCGGAGCCGGAGAAGGTCCTCACCGGAGCAGGAGCAGGAGCGGGAGCCGGAGGGAAGGAGTGACCCCATGCCTCTGGGCGACTCGGGCGCCGCCGCGTACCAGCTTCATCTGCTCAGCACTATGAACCCTCTGCCGCATTCTGGCCCGCGCCTTCGACGACGACCCGATGATGCGCTGGTTCTTCCCCGAGGAGGCATCGAGGGAGGCGGCGCTGGGCCGTTACTTCACCACGATATTCGCCCGCCAGTACGTCCAGCACGGCGTGTGCGAGCGTACCGAGGCGGCGGCTGCGTTCTGGGTGCCCCCGGAGGCGCAAGACAAGGCCGTTCCCGACGCGGAGACCGTTCAGGAGCTGATGGGCCTTCTCGGCGAACGGGCCGGGCTCTTCAGGGACGCCGTCGAGGCGGCCGCCGAGCACACGCCGCAGTAGGGCTGCGGCCTCAGTGTCGGAGGGGTCAGGCGCGGTCCGCGTGGGCGATGAACGTCGTCCAGGCCGTGGGGGAGAGCGTCAGCTGGGGGATCGTGGTGTCCTTGGAGTCGCGGACGTGGACCGTGTCCGGGCGGGTGGCGATCTCGACGCAGTCGTCGCCCTCGGAGCCGCTGTAGCTGGATTTGCGCCAGGAGAGGGCCACTTCGACGCAGCTGTCGCCCTCGGAGCCGCTATAGCTGCTCTTGAACCAAGCCAGTTCGCGTGTGCCGTCGTTCATAGCGCTCCTCGCAGTCGCTTCAGCAGACTCAGCGAGTCCGCCGGGGTGAGAGCTTGTGAACGCATTTTCGCATAGCGCTGCTGGAGGACGCTGACCTCTTTCGGGCCACAGAGCAGCTGACCGGTCTTCTGGCCTTCGGAGTAGCCGAGCCATTGGTGGTCCGGAGTCTCCAGGAGTTGCAGCGGGCCGTCCAGGCCGGCGTGGTCCGGGACGTGGAGCGGCATGATCTGGAGCTCGATGTTCCACCGTGAGCTGCGGGCGATGAGATGGTCGAGCAGTTCCCGGGTGACCTCGTCCCCTCCCGTACGCCTCTCCAGCACGGCCTGCTCGACGATGAAGCTGAACGCGATCGGCGGCGTGCGCGTCAGCAGTTCCTGGCGGGCGAGGCGGGCCGTCACCCGCTGCTCGACCTGGTCCTCGGACGGGGGCGGCGGCACGCTCAGCGTCACCGCGCGGGCGTACGCCTCCGGCTGCAACAAGCCCGGCACCACCCGGCATTCGTACGTGCACAGCGTCAGCGCCGTCTCCTCGAGCTTCGCCCACTGGCGGAACCAGGACGCGAGGCCCGGCTGCCGTGAGACATGGCGTGCCGCGCCTCGCAGCGCGCCGAAGGCGTCCAGGGCCACCTCCGCGCGCTCGACGAACTCCTTCGTGGGGAGGCGGCGGCCCTGCTCCACCGACGAGACGAAGTGGGGGGAGTAGTGCACCTTCGGTGCGAGCTCCTCCTGGGTCAGCTCGGCCCGCCTGCGGAAGGCCTTCAGGACCTCCCCGAACGCCCTGAGGCTGTCCGACGACTCCGGCTCGCTGATTCCCGTCATGACCCGCCACCTCCGCTGCTTGTCCCGCCCAACCCGCCCATGGTCACAGCCGGTTACGGTCGCTGTCCACGCTCCGTACTCGTACGCTCACCCGCCGTACGAGTACGGAGCGCTGGTCATCGTGGGTGCGAGCGCACCGCAGCGGGGCGTGCCCGGTTCTGAGCAGACCTCATGTGTCAGTCACCGTATGTATGTTCACCTTCTAGCCGGCTCGACGCGGATCCGATGCTCGGCGCTGGGTCGGGGCCGATCCTTGGCCAGGGCTGCATTAATCTGTGCCGCCGTGCGGACTTGAGTCGCCGTCACACAGACGAACGGGGAGCAAGGCATGACCACGGAGCATCCGGACTCGTCCATACCCGATGAGGCATGGGAGCAGTTCCAGCGCGAGAGCGAAGGGCCCGCGCGGCTGGCCGCGCCGAAGGAGCCGTCCGCGCGGGCGCGGATGGTGGCCGAGCGGCTGCGGCGCGAGGACGAGGAGGCCGCGCGGAGGCAGGGTCGGGTGCGCGGCTGGGGGTGGGGGCGCAAGGGGCGGACCCCTGTGCGCGCCGAGCCGGACGCCTGGCGGGCCTGGCCCTCCGGCCGACGGAGGCAGGCGGGCCGGCGCAGGGGCTGGGGATTGTTCTGGGTGGTCGTCGCCGTCGTGGTCGTCGTGATCGTGCTGAACCCCGCCAGGACGCTGGGCTGGCTGGCCGGTTAGGCGGTTTCCCCCGCACCCGGGGTCGGGCGACGATCTTCTCTGACATGCCGTAGCGCCCGAATGAAGGAGTCACCCATGGCGTTGACCCGTGAAGAGCGCGAGAAGTTCCTGGCCGAGCCCCATGTCGCCGCCCTGGCGGTGGACTCGGGGGAGAAGGGCCGGGCGCCGCTGACCGTGCCGATCTGGTACCAGTACGAGCCCGGCGGCGACATCTGGATCATGACCGGGCTGAACTCCCGCAAGGGCGTGCTGATCGCCGCCGCGGGCCGGGTCTCGCTGATGGTCGACCGTGTGACGCCGACCGTCCGGTACGTCTCCGTCGAGGGGCCCGTCGTGGAGACCGTGCCCGCCACCCGCGAGCAGCTGACGGAGATATCCGCCCGCTATCTCGCGCCCGAGAAGGTCGAGGCGTACGTCGACTTCGCCTGGAAGGAATACGCCGACCAGATGATCTACCGCATACGGCCGCAGCACTGGCTCAGCGCGGACCTCGGCGAGGGGTGACCCTGACCTTGTCCATCTGACCGTGCCCGGTCCGGGCGCGCCAGGATCGGGTGCCCGGACCCGGCGCCCGGACCCGGCGCCCGGACCCGGCGGCCGTATCAAGCCGCGGGCTCGGGCTCGGGCGCGTTCGGGGGCGAGGGCGTCTGGGACGGGACCGACGCGGTCAACTGCCCCGCCAGCCAGACCGGTACCCCGCCCAGCAGCCGGAACAGCCGTCCCGCCTCCGCCCGCAGCCTGCTCGCCTCCGGCTCCGGCTCGCAGTCGGCCAGCGCCGCCAGCGCAGGGGCCGTCCCGATCAGATAGCCGAGCTCCTCGCGGATGCGCAGCGACTCCCCGAAGCCGTGCCGCGCCTCCGCCAACTCACCCTCCCGCAGGGCCAGTCCGGCCTGGTGGAGCCAGGTGAAGGAGAGCAGCAGCGTGTCCTCCTGCGCGGCCGCCCCGGCGTGCGCGCGGAGGTAGGCGGCGCGGGCCGCCTGCGGCGAGTCGGCGATGTGCTCGGCGACCAGGCCGCGCCGGAAGTCCAGCAGCGGGCGCCTCGGCGAGGTGGGGGAGAGCAGCGCCGCCGCCCTGCCGAGCGCCGCGCGTGCCTCGTCGGCCCGGTCGCGTACGCCGAGGCGGGTCGACGCGTACGCGAGCCGGCCGCGTTCGCACGCCGCGCCGCCGCGTTCCTCGTCGTTCCCGGCCACGGCCTCCGCCGTGCGCAGCGCGTCCTCGGCCTCCGCCCAGCCCTCCGCGGTGAACAGACAGCGCTCCACGAGCAGTCCGGCCCGCTCCAGCGCGGCGGCGGGATCCGTCGCGTGCGGTGTGAGCAGAGCCGCCGCGTCGGTCCAACAGCCGCGCGAGCGCAGCCGCCATACCGCGGTCTGGAGTGGATCGTCACCTGCAGTGGTTCCGGAACCAGACATGGCGGTATGCGCCACGTTGCCCTCCCCGAGCACGCCATTGAGCTGTTGAGTTAGACCGCATCTCAGCATGGATAGGCATGCCTGGCCAAGGGGGAAGGTGAATGAATTCACAATCTCTGGGCGGGGGATGAGGGTGGGGTGGGGGGTGGGGCGGGTGTCAGGGGTCTTGGGGGCGTCAATGGTGTGGGTTGGGCGTTCACCCGTGCGGGTGATGTGGGGGTTTGGGTGTGCCCTGTGCGGGCTGCTCGCGGGGCGCTGCCCCGGACCCCGCGCCTCAAACGCCGGCGGGGCTGAATGTGCGCGCCCAAGTCCGGGAAACCCAGCCCGTTGGGGGTCCCCCC
>NZ_JBFAYB010000055.1:0-58643 GCF_040681075.1 Streptomyces sp. NPDC051907
GGCGGGGAGGCGTGCGCGGGGGCGCCGCGCCGGACCGGCGGCTTCTGGGGCCCGGGGCCGGTCAGCGGCGGGCGCGCGGCCTGCACGGCGGGCGCGGTGCGCTGCTGGGCCAGCAGCTGCGGCGGGAAGAGCACGACGACGCCGGTGCCGCCCCGGGACGAGGGCCGGAAGTTGACGCTCATACGGTATTTGGCGGCCAGCCGGCCCACGACGGCCAGACCCAGCCGGGTGCCCTGCAGCGCGGCGAGGTCGGTGACCTTCCCGGACACCGCCTCCTCGGCGCGGCGCATCGCCGCGCCCGCCATCTTCAGACCGCTGTCCTCGATCGTCACCACCAGACCGGCGGTGCGCTCCTCGACGTAGACGTGCACCTCGTCGATCGGCGGCGAGAAGTTCGCCGCGTTGTCCATCAGCTCGGCGAGCAGATGCATCACGCCCTCGGCGGCGAACCCGGCGATCGCGGCGGTGCTGGTGGAGTGGAGCCTGACCCGCTGGTAGGCGGCGATCCGGCCCGCCGCGCCGCGCAGGATGGACTCCATCGCGATGGGCTTGTTCCACGACCGGCTCGCCCGGCCGCCCATCAGCAGCGCCAGCCGGTCGGTCATCAGGCCGAGCTGCGAGGTGTTGTGGTCGAGCATGAGGAGATCGCCGAAGACCTCTTCGCCGTGGCGGTCCTGCATCGTGCGCAGATCGGCGAGCATGCTCACGGCCTTGGCCTGCACCCGGCTCAGCGCCCTGGCGCTGGCGCCCTGGGCGACGGCGGCCCGCCGCTCGCTGAGGGCGAGCTCGCGCACCATGGTGTCCATGACGATCCGCAGCCGTGCGTCGGCCGGCAGCTCCAGCTCGGCGAGCGCGGTCTCGGCGGAGGCGCCGCCGCGCAGACAGGCGACGGCGGCGGGCAGCGTCACGGCGGTCAGCCGGTCCAGGCCGTCGGCCGCCGCGCTCAACTGGCGTACGGCCAGGGCGCTGTCGGCCGCCGCGCGCTGCGCGCGACGCTCCCCGGCGGCTACCTCGGAGGCGAAGAGCTGGAGCACGCGTCGCAGCTGGGGATCGTGCGGCTGACGGGCGGCGGCGAGGGTGTCGTCGGCGCTCTCGCCGTCGCGGAGCCGTTTGACGACGGAGGGGAGGGTGACGTTCACGAGATGGGCGGAATCGGCGCTGGTCTGCGCTGACTGGCCCTGGGCGGTGCGCATGTCGCCGTCGGCTCGGGCGGCCGCCGCGCGCAGGCGCCGCATGCTCAGCGTGGCGAGGACGACGGTGAGCGCCACGATCAGCCAGGCGCCGGCGACGGCGCCGGCGACCCAGACCCGGGCCGCGGCCGGCGCCGCCGCCGTCACCGCGCCCCCGCCCGCGGAGGCCACGATGAGCGCCGCCGGCGGTATGGCCGCCGGTAACGGCCGCGAGGTGCGTATCCGGTGCGGTGTAGGGGCGACTGGCACTGACATTCCGCGATCCCTCGCTGCTCGAGTGCGGGAACAACTGCGGTACGGGTCAACCAAGTTGACGGTGATCTTCCGCTCGCATGTGGCGCTCATGCTAGTCACGCGGGCATCGCGGTGAGGCGAGAGGAACCGGACTGCCCACACAACGGTGGACTTCGTCCCGAACTCACCGTGCCTGTTCGCTCACCGTGGTAGATGTACGACCGTGGCGTGAACCAGCGGACGGGCGCATATGCCGGGTGCGAAACGGCCGCGGACCGTGTGACGGGCGGGACGAGAGGGGCGGGAGAGGCGCAGCGGCGCCGTTGCCGCAGTGATTTTCGGCCATCCCAGCCGATGGACCGTCATATATTCAACGTCTACGGCGAGTTGAGGCGCTGGGCTCGCTGCGGAGCTTTCGCGCCGCGCGCCGGGCCGGGCAGGGCGCGCGTGCCCCCGGCGGCCGAGTCCGACGGCGCCGCCTTTGCCCCGCGGCACACGGCCGCAGGCGGCGGCGAACGCCCTCCCCGTGGGGCGAACATCACAGCGGACCGCCGTGATCAGGCCAGGTCGGGCGACTACCGTGTGCGGGTGCCCAAGAACAGAGACACGTTCTCCTCGCTCGCCGCCTGGCGACGGCGCGTCCTCGCACGCGCCGTGCAGCGCGGCTGGCGCTGGGTGCAGGAGACCGGCTCCGTCACCGCCGAGCACCCCGGACCGCTGCGGTTCCGGCGGCTCGGGCCGGGCACCCGGCTGGCCTTTCCCCAGGGCACCGTCTTCGGCGAGGCGTGGATCGAGATCGGCGACCACTGCATCATCGCCGAGCAGGTCACCCTCACCGCGGGGATGCTCCCCGGGCTCGACCTCGGGCCCGACCCCATCCTCACGCTCGGGGACGGCGTCGTCCTGGGCCGCGGCAGCCACGTCATCGCCGACACCCGTGTGACCATCGGCTCGGACACGTACTGCGGCCCGTACGTCTACATCACCTCCACCAACCACAGCTACGACGACCCCCACGAGCCCGTCGGCAGGCAGTGGCCGCGCGCCGAGCCCGTCGAGATCGGCCCCGGCTGCTGGCTGGGGACCGGCGCGGTCGTCCTGCCCGGCGCGCGGCTCGGGCGCAACGTGGTGGTCGCCGCAGGCGCCGTCGTGCGCGGCGACGTCCCCGACCACTCGGTCGTCGCGGGCGCGCCCGCTCGGGTCGTGCGGAGCTGGGATCCGGAGCTGGGATGGCAGCCTCCGCTGCGCACCCCCGCTCCCGTGCCGATCCCCGAAGGCGTCACGTCCGAGCAGCTGGTCGCGCTCGCCGACCTGGAGCCCGAGACTCCCTAGCCGGAGGCGGGGAGCGGGTGGCGGCCGGTGCTCGTCAGCCGCTCGCCAGCAGGACCGTGCCGACCAGCGCCAGGCCCGCTCCCGTCGCCTGGACGACGCGCAGCCGCTCCTTGAGGAAGATCAGCGCGGCCACGACCGTGACCACCGGGTAGAGGTTCGCGAGGACCGCCGCGACGGTGACGGGTCCGGTCTGCGCGGCGATGGAGTACGTGCCGTTGGCGGCGACGTCCGCGAGGCCCACGAACGCGAGCGCGGGCAGCGACCGCCACAGCACCCGCATCCCGCCCTCCTCGGGCAGTGCGCGACCGCCCCGGCGCACCGAGACGAACAGGGCCGCGCCGCCGACCGTCACATTGGCGACGCGCTGTACGAAGAGGGCGAGGAACAGCCCGGTGAGGGTCGACGAGGCCTCGGCGATCAGCGCCAGCACCGCGCCGAACCCGAACGCCGCCACCACCGTCAGCACGATCGCCTGCCGCTGCACCGCCGCCCCGCGCAGCTGGGGCCCGCCGGCCAGGATCACTCCGGCCACCGCCACCGCGATCCCGGCGAACTGGAGCAGGCCGGGCCGCTCGCCCATGACGAGCCCCACGCCGACCGGCACCGCCACGCTGAGGGAGCCCAGCGGCGAGACGACGCCCATCGGGCCGAGGGCGAGCGCCTTGTAGAAGCAGAGCATCGCCACCGGGCCCACCGCGCCCGCCGCCACGGCGTACCAGAGCTGAGGGCCCGCCTCGGAGAAGCCGCCGGTGGCGACGACGATCGCGCCGAGCACCACGACCGCGATCGTCTGCGAGGCGACGACGACGGTCAGCGCCGGGGTGCGGCGGGTGAGCAGCCCGCCGCCGAAGTCGGCCAGCCCGTAGAGCAGGCTGGTGGCCAGGGCGAAGAGTGCGGTCATAGGGGGCCTCGCAGTACAGTGCATTGAACGTTCTGGTGCAGCACACCGTAGTTCACTTTATTGAACTATGCCATCTAAGATATTGGACGGAATGTGTCGGACCTCGACCAGCTCACACAGTCCCTCGCCCGCAACCTCAAGCACTGGCGCGGCGAACGCGGCCTCACCCTCGACGCCCTCGCCGCCCGCGCGGGGGTCAGCCGCGGCATGATCATCCAGATCGAGCAGGCGCGCACGAACCCGAGCGTGGGGACCACGGTGAAGCTCGCCGACGCCCTGGGCGTCTCCATCGCCGCGCTCCTCGACGCGGAGCAGCCGCCGCAGGTGCGCCTCGTGCCCCCGGAGAAGGCCGTACGGATGTGGTCCACCTCGACCGGCAGCCACACCACGCTGCTGGTCGGCGCCGACAGCCCGGGGCCCCTGGAGCTGTGGTCCTGGCATCTGATGCCCGGCGACAGCAGCGCCTCCGACCCCCACCCCGACGGCACGATGGAGCTGCTGCACGTCACGGCCGGGGTCCTGACCCTGCTCGTCGACGGCGAACCGCACTCCGTCCCCGCCGGAACCTCCGCCGCCTTCGAGGCGAACGTCGCGCACGGCTACCGCAACGACGGCGCCGAGGCCGTCGACATGACCATGGCGGTCTCCGTCGTTCCCGCACGCTGAGACGGTCAACCGCACCCCTGGCTGGCGCTGTTAGCGTGGCGGTATGCGCGCTCCCATCGGCTCCTTCGACGACGCCCGGCCCGCTCCCGACTGCCTCGACCTGCTGACGCGGCCGGTCGCCGACGCCGTACGCGCCTGGAGCGGAGACGTCCCCGCCGAGCAGCTGATCTACGTCGACACCGACCCGGAGATCGCGGACACCGCCGTCTTCACGGAGCACTACGGCCAAGAGCTGCTCGAGCAGTCGGCGAACTGCGTGGTCGTGGCGGGCAGGCGCGGCGGCGCCGCCACGGTGGCCGCGTGCCTGGTGCTCTCCAGCACCCGGGTGGACGTGAACGGAGTCGTCCGCAGGCAACTGGGCACCCGCAAGGCGTCGTTCGCGTCCATGGAGCTCGCGACCGGCGAGTCCGGCATGGAGTACGGCGGCATCACGCCCATCGGGCTGCCCGCCGACTGGCCGCTGCTCGTGGACTCCGCGGTCGTCGACACGGAGTGGGTGCTGATCGGCAGCGGCCGCCGGCGCGGCAAGCTCATCGTGCCCGGCAAGGTCTTCGCCGCGCTGCCGGGCGCGGTCGTCGTCGAGGGCCTGGGCGTCTGAGGGCCGCGCGCCCTAGGCCCCGAGGGCCTGGCGACGCTCAGCCCAGCATCAGCCCAGGAGGCCCTCAGCCCAGGCGGGGGATCTCGATCGCGGGGCAGCGGTCCATCACGACGTCGAGCCCGGCCGCCCGGGAGCGCTCCGCGGCCGCCTCGTCGATCACGCCCAGCTGGAGCCAGAGCGCCTTGGCGCCCGCCTTGACCGCCTCGTCGGCGACCTGTCCGGCGAGGTCGGAGTTGACGAAGACGTCGACCACGTCGATCTCGAAGGGGATGTCGGCGAGGCTGGCGTAGCCCTTCTCCCCGTGCACCGTCTCCGCCTTGGGATGCACCGGCACGACCCTCTTGCCGTACCGCTGGAGCACCTCGGCGACGCCGTACGCCGCCCGCGCCCGATTGCCGGACAGCCCCACCACCGCCCAGGTGTCGCCGAGCTCCGTGAGGATCCTGCGGATGGTCGCCGGGTCGCCGTGCACAGACTGCCTCCTGCGGTCGGGTCTTCTCGATGGCCATCGTGCTCTATGACGCTGCTCTATAACGCTCTCTGGCCCTGCTGAGGGGAACAGCCGGGCGCGGCCCGCGATTCCCCGCGCCTATGGGGGCGGCGAGAAGCGCGCGCTATAGCCGCGCGGAACGATCCTCTCCGGGCGGCGCATAGGGTGGCGGGATGCAGGAGCAGTACCGGACGGTCGCCCGCGAGGGCGTCCACGAGACCGAGATCAACAGATCGCGCTTCATCTGCGCGCTCGCCCCCGCCGCGACCGAGGAGGAGGCGCAGGCCTTCGTCGCGCGCATCCGCAAGGAGCACCCGACCGCGACCCACAACTGCTTCGCCTATGTGATCGGCGCCGACGCCTCGGTGCAGAAGGCAAGCGACGACGGCGAGCCCGGCGGCACGGCGGGCGTGCCCATGCTGCAGATGCTGACGCGCCGCGAGGTCCGGTACGCGGTGGCCGTCGTGACCCGGTACTACGGCGGCGTGAAGCTCGGCGCGGGCGGGCTGATCAGGGCGTACGGCGGGGCGGTCGGCGAAGCCCTGGACGCCGTCGGCACGATCACCAGGCAGCGCTTCCGGCTCGCCTCGGTCACCGTCGACCACCAGCGGGCGGGGAAGCTGGAGAACGATCTGCGGGCGACCGGGCGTCATGTCCGGGACGTCCGGTACGGCGAGGCGGTGACGATCGAGATCGGGCTGCCGGACGCGGACGTCGACGCCTTCACCGCCTGGCTGTCCGACGCCACGGCCGGCACGGCGGTGCTGGAGCTCGGGGGTGAGGCGTATGGAGACGTCTGAGCTGCCTGCGGCCTCTGCGGCCTCTTATACCTCTGTGCTGTCGGCGACCTCGGAGCTCCCTGCGACCGCTGCGACCGTTGCTGCCCCTGTGACTTCGGCGACTTCAGCGGCGTCGGCGGCGGGTGTGGCGGGTGTGGCGTCGAGCACGGACACGGCCCGGACGGCCGATGCGGCCGAGACTCCTGAACCCGCCCGTGATGTCCGACCCCACCGATACGCTCGGGGATCATGAGACTCCTGCACACGTCGGACTGGCACCTGGGGCGGTCGTTCCACCGGGTGAGCCTGCTCGACGCACAGGCCGCGTTCCTCGACCGGCTGGTCGAGACCGTGCGCGCACGCGAGGTGGACGCGGTGCTGGTCGCGGGCGACGTATACGACCGGGCCGTGCCGCCGCTCGCCGCCGTCGAGCTCTTCGACGCGGCGCTGCACCGGCTCGCCGCCGCAGGCGTGCCCACCGTCATGATCTCCGGGAACCACGACTCGGCGCGCAGACTCGGCGTCGGCGCCGGCCTGATCGAGCGCGCCGGGATACATCTGCGCACGGACCCCGCCGGATGCGCCTCCCCGGTGCTCCTCGACGACGCCCACGGCCAAGTGGCCGTCTATGGACTGCCGTATCTCGAACCCGCCCTGGTCAGAGACGAGTTCAAGGCCGACAAGGCCCGGCACCACGTGGTGCTCGCGGCAGCCATGGACCGCGTCCGGGCCGACCTCGCCACCCGAGGCCCCGGCGTCCGCTCCGTCGTCCTCGCCCACGCCTTCGTGGCGGGCGGCGAGGCGAGCGACAGCGAACGGGACATCACCGTCGGCGGCGTCTCCGCTGTCCCCGCCGGGGTCTTCCACGGCGTGGACTATGTCGCCCTCGGCCATCTGCACGGCTGCCAGACCATCACCGAGCGCGTGCGCTACTCCGGCTCGCCGCTCGCCTACTCCTTCTCCGAGAGCCGCCACCGCAAGACCATGTGGCTCGTCGACCTCGGCGCGCGGGGCGAGATCACGGCCGAGCGGATCGACTGCCCCGTGCCGCACCCGCTCGCCCGGCTGCGCGGCACGCTCGACTCGCTGCTCGACGACCCGGCGCTCGACGTCCACGAGCAGTCGTTCGTCGAGGCGACCCTCACCGACGCCGTGCGCCCGGCCGAGCCGATGGCCCGCCTGACCGAGCGCTTCCCCCACACCCTCAGCCTCGTCTTCGAGCCCGAGCGCGCCGGCGAGGACACCCTGGCCTCGTACGCTCAGCGGCTGCGCGGACGCAGCGACCAGCAGATCGCGGAGGACTTCGTGGCCCATGTGCGCGGCGGCAGCGGCCCCGACGAGCGCGAGCGCACCGTGCTGCGCGGCGCCTTCGACGACGTCCGGGTCGACGAGGACGTGCGCGAGGTGGCCAGGTGAGGCTGCACCGGCTGACCGTCACCGCCTTCGGACCCTTCGGCGCCGGCCAGGACGTCGACTTCGACGCGCTCGCGGCCGCCGGGATCTTCCTGCTCCACGGCCCGACCGGCGCGGGCAAGACGTCCATCCTCGACGCCGTCTGCTTCGCGCTGTACGGCGCGGTGCCCGGCGCACGGCAGGGCCCCGGGCTCTCGCTGCGCAGCGACCACGCCCCGGCCGGGGTCTTCACCGAGGTGAGCCTCGAACTGACCGTGGGGGGCCGCCGGCTGGAGGTCACCCGCCGCCCCGCCCAGCCGCGCCCCAAGAAGAACCGCAAGGGGGGCTTCACCACCGAGAAGGCCCAGAGCTGGCTGCGCGAGTACGACGCCGCGGAGGACGCCTGGAAGGCCCTGAGCCGCTCGCACCAGGAGATCGGCGAGGAGATCACCCAGCTCCTGGGCATGAGCCGCGACCAGTTCTGCCAGGTCGTCCTGCTCCCGCAGGGCGACTTCTCGCGCTTTCTGCGCGCCGACGCCGAGGCGCGCGGCAAGCTGCTCGGCCGGCTCTTCGACACCCGGCGCTTCGCGGCGGTCGAGGAGCGCCTGGCGGAGCGGCGGCGCGCGGCCGAGCAGCAGGTGCGCGCCGGGGACGAGCGGCTCCTCACGGTCGCCCACCGCATGGAGCAGGCCGCGGGCGCGGCGCCCGGCGGCTGGCCGGCGCCGCAGCAGCAGCCGGGCGACCCCGGGCTCGCCGAAGCCGTTCTCGCCTGGGCGGCCGTCGCCCGCGCGGGCGCCCGCGAGATGCTGGACATCGCCGAGTGCGCGCTCGCCGCGACCGAGAGCCGGCAGGCCGCCGCACGGCACGATCTGGACGACGCACGCGAACTGGCCCGGCTGCAACTGCGCTACGAGGACGCCCGCGAGCGCTCCCACGCACTCGAAGAGCGCCGTCCGGAGCGCGAGCAGGCGCAGGCGCGGCTGGACCGGGCCCGTAAGGCGGAGTGGGTGGAGCCCGCGCTGCGGCTGCGCGAGGACGCCGAGCGCGAGCACCGGAGCGCGAGCGCGGACCGGGAGCGGATCAGGGCGAAGCTGCCCCCCGACCTCGCCGACGCCGGAGCGGAGCAGCTGGCGGGGCTGGAGCGCCGGCTCCGCGAGGACCTCGGCGGCATCGAGGCCGCCCGCCGGGCCGAGCGGCGCAGCGCCGAGATCACCCGCGAGCGCGGGGAACTGGACCGCCAGGCCCGGGCGGACGACGAGATCCTCCAGGACGCGGCGGGCTGGCTGACCGGCTGGGAGAGCCTGCGGCGCGAGTGCCAGGAGCGGATCGCGGCGGCCCAGGAGGCCGCCACCCGCGCCGAGCACCTCAGCGGCCAGCTCGAACCGGCCCGCCGCAGACTGCACGCCGCGCGGGAGCGGGACCGGCTCGCGACCCGCGTCGAGCTGGCCGAGGACCGGCTGCGCACGGCCCGTGAACAGGCCAACGCGGCGCACGAGAGCTGGCTGGACCTCAAGGAGCGCCGACTGCGGGGCATCGCCGCCGAGTTGGCCACCGCGCTGGCGCCGGGGGAGCCGTGCGCGGTCTGCGGCTCCGCCGACCACCCGGCGCCGGCCCGCGCCGGAGACGGGCACGTGGACCGTACGGCGGAGGAGTCCGCGTACGAGCGGTACAGCCTCGCCGACGCGGCGAAGGCGGAGGCGGAGCGCGAACTGGCCGTGCTGCGCGAGGCGTTCGCGGCCGCCCGCGAGGAGGCGCGAGCGCCGCAGGGAGCCGGTGGGACGCAAGGGACCGGTGGGGCGCAGGCCTCGGAGCACGCCGGCGCCGAAGCCGACGACCCCGAGGTCGCCCGACTGCTCTCCGCGGTGGAGCAGCTGGAGCGCGACCACGCGCAGGCGCACCAGGTGGCCTCCGGCACGCACGCCGCCCAGGAAGCCCTCGACCGCGCCGAGCGCGAGCGGGAGCGGCGTCTGGCCGCACAGCAGCAGGCCGAGCTGCGCGCCACCGCGCGTACTGCCCAGCGCGAGGCCCTCGACCGTGAACAGGGCGCGCTGGAGCGCGAGTTGACCGCTGCCCGGGACGGCGCCGACAGCGTCGCCGAGCGCGCCGACCTGCTGGAGCGCAGGGTGGGCATCCTCGCCGAGGCGGCGGAGGCCGTGCGCGCGGTCGACGTCACCGCGCAGCGCCTGAAGGAGGCGGACGACCGGCTCGCCGACGCCGCGTTCCGGGCCGGCTTCGAGACGCCGAGGGCTGCCGCCGCGGCGCTCGTCGCCGACGCCGAGCAGCGCGACCTCCAGCACCGTATCGACGCCTGGCAGACCGAGGCCGCCGCGGTCGCCGACCGGCTCGCCGAGCAGGACGCCCGCAGCGCGGCCGAGCGCCCGCCCGCCGAGACCGACGCCGCTGTGGCCGCCCACGAACAGGCCGAACGCGCCCTGCGCGACGCCGCGTCGGCGCTCGCCGCCGCCCGCGAGCGGTGCGGCGAGCTCGACCGGCTCTCGCGCGACGCGGCGACGGAGCGGCGCCGGCTCGGCCCGCTGCGCGAGGAGTACGACCGGGTGGCGCGGCTCGCCGGGCTCACCGCCGGCACCTCGGCCGACAACGAGCGCAAGATGCGCCTGGAGTCGTATGTGCTGGCCGCCCGGCTGGAGCAGGTCGCCGCGGCCGCGACCGTACGGCTTCAGCGCATGTCGGCCGGCCGCTACACCCTCGTGCACTCCGACGCCCGGGTCGGCGGCAAGCGCGCCGGGCTGGGGCTGCACGTGGTGGACGCGTGGACCGGCAGCGAGCGGGACACGGCGACGCTGTCGGGCGGCGAGACGTTCTTCGCCTCGCTCGCTCTCGCGCTCGGCCTCGCCGACGTGGTGACCGACGAGGCCGGCGGCGTACAGCTGGACACCCTCTTCATCGACGAGGGCTTCGGCAGCCTCGACGACCAGACCCTGGACGAGGTGCTCGACGTGCTCGACTCGCTGCGGGAGAGGGACCGCAGCGTCGGGATCGTCAGCCATGTCGCGGACCTTCGCCGCCGCATCCCCGCCCAGCTGGAGGTCGTCAAGGCGCGGCACGGCTCCGCGGTACGGCTCCGCGAGGCCTCCGGGGCGGTATAGCGGTCCCCGGAGCGCGTCGCTCAGCGGCTGATCGGGCGGCGCGGCAGCGGGGAGGAGTAGACGATGCTCGTCGTCACCGAGCCGAGCGCGCCGATGCGGCCCGCGACCTCCTCGAGATGGCTCATGGAACGGGCGGCGACCTTCAGCACGAAGCAGTCGTCGCCCGTCACATGGTGCGCCTCGAGTATCTCGGGCGTGGTCTCCAGCAGATCGTGGAACGGCTTGTAGTTGCCGTTCGGGTAGCGGAGCCGTACGAACGCGAGGATCGGCAGCCCGATCCGGTCGTGGTCCACCACCGCGGTGTAGCCGGTGATCACCCCGGCCTCCTCCAGCCGCCGCACCCGCTCGGTGACGGCGCTCGGCGACATGGCGACGGCCCTGGCCAGCTCTGCGAAGGTGGCCCGGCCCTGGTTCTGCAGGGCTTCGAGGATGCGCCAGTCCGTGGCGTCCGGTGAATATCCGGTCATGCCCGCTAGACAACAGGGGAATCCCCGGCTGATCAAGACAAGCGCCGTGGATTCTCACTTCATGGGAACGATCAACGATCGTAGATTCTCCGTCATGACAACGACGCAGCTCACCACGAACTCGGTCCTTCGCGTCCCGCCGGCCTCGCCCGCCGCGGCCGCCGCGGCCGCCGCGTACTTCGCGGCGAGCCTGGCCTTCCACGCCGACGTCTCCGACGTCGCCTCCGCGCTGGCGGCGGGCGGCGACCCCGGCTTCGTCGTCGTCGACTCCCGGTCCACCGCGTCCTGGGACCAGGGGCACGTGCCCGGCGCGATCCACCTGCCGACGGCGCTGATCCCCGAGCAGGCGGAGCAGTTGCTGGACAAGTCCGTGCCGGTCGTCACGTACTGCTGGGGCCCCGGCTGCAACGGCGCGACGCGGTCCGCGCTGGCCCTGGCCGAACGGGGCTACCAGGTCAAGGAGATGCTCGGCGGATTCGAGTACTGGGCCCGCGAGGGCTTCGCCTACGAGACATGGGAGGGCGAAGCGAAGCGCGAAGCGGACCCGCTGACGGCGCCCATCGACGCCGCCTGCGGCTGCTGACACGGCGAGGCGGGGGCGCTACGGGAGGAGTCCCGCACCGCCCCCGCAGTGCGTCGAGCGCCTGGTGGCGTGAGGCCGCCGTCTGCGCTGGACGCGGCGGTCGCCTCCGGCGTGCGGGCCGACGCGTGGCCCAGCGTGTTCCCGCCGTCAGGCCCTGCGCCCCGCCGTCGGCCCGCACCCCCTCCCGCAGCGCGGCGCGGGAGCCCGCCCAGGCACGGGCCGCGAGCCTGGTCGGCGGGGTATCGGTCAGAGCTTCGACAGCTCGTCCACCAGGTCGTCCAGGCCCAGCGAGCCCTGCGACAGCGCCGCCATGTGCCAGGCCTTCGCGTCGAATGCGTCGCCGCGCGCCTTGCGGGCGTTCTCGCGGCCCAGCAGCCACGCGCGCTCGCCCAGCTTGTAGCCGATCGCCTGGGCCGGGACCGAGAGGTAGCGCGTCAGCTCGCTCTCCACGAAGTCGGCCGGGCGGCCGCTGTGGTTGCCGAAGAACTCCTGGCCCAGCTCCGGCGTCCACCGCTCGCCCGGGTGGAACGGCGAGTCCGCCGGGATCTCCAGGCCCAGATGCATGCCGATGTCCACGATCACCCGGCACGCGCGCATCATCTGCGCGTCCAGATAGCCGAGCCTGCGCTCCGCGTCGGGCAGGAAGCCCAGCTCGTCCATCAGCCGCTCCGCGTACAGCGCCCATCCCTCGGCGTTGGCGCTGACCCCGCCGATCGTCGCCTGGTAGCGGGAGAGCTGGTCCGCGACGTGCACCCACTGCGCGATCTGCAGATGGTGGCCCGGCACGCCCTCGTGGTACCAGGTCGACACCAGGTCGTACACCGGGAAGCGGGTCGCGCCCATGGTCGGCAGCCAGGTCTGGCCGGGCCGGCTGAAGTCCTCGGACGGGCCGGTGTAGTACGGCGCCGCCGCGCTGCCGGGCGGCGCGATGCGGGACTCCACCTTCCGTACCCGGTCGGCGAGTTCGAAGTGCGTGCCGTCCAGCGCCTCGATCGCCTCGTCCATCAGCTTCTGCAGCCAGACGCGCACCTCGTCCACGCCCTCGATGTGCTCTCCGTGCACGTCGAGATGCGCGAGCGCCTCCCAGGGCCCCGCCCCGGGAACGATCTTGTCCGCCTCGATCTTCATCTCGGCCAGCAGCCGGTGGTACTCGGACCAGCCGTACGCGTACGCCTCGTCGAGGTCGAGGTCCGTGCCGTTGAAGAAGCGCGACCAGCGGGCGTAGCGCTCGCGGCCGCAGGTGTCGGGCGCGTCCACGACGGCCGGGGCGTACACCTCGCGCATCCAGTCGCGCAGCGCCGCCACCGCCCCGGTCGCCGAGCGAGCCGCCTCGTGCAGTTCGGCGCGGAGCGCGTCGGGGCCGTCCGCCGCGAACTCCTCGAACCAGCCCTGATCCGTCCCGATCCACTCGGTCAGCTGGCCGATGAAGGTCTCCGTCGCGCGCGGGCCCCCCAAGAGCTCGCGCTCGAGCCCCAGCTCGAGCGATGCGCGGTATCCCTCCAACGCGTCGGGCACCGCCCGCAGTCGCTGCGCGACGGCCGCCCAGTCCTCGTCCGTCTCGGTGGGCGTCACCGTGAAGACCTCGCGCACGGCGTGCGCGGGAGAGCGCATGTTGCTCACCGTGCGGAGCCCCTCCTCCGCTTCGTGCACGGCGAGTTCGGCCGTCAGACGCTCTCGCAACAGCCGGCCGCAGCGCCGTTCCACCTCGTCCTCGGCGCCCGGCAGCTTCTCGGCGTCGTCGAGCCGGGCGAGCGTGTCGCGGGCGAGTGCGGCCAACGCCTCCTGTCCGGCGGGCGAATAGTCGGGAAGAAGGCCGGAGCTCTCCCTCCGGCCCAGGTAAGTGCCGATCGTGGGGTCGAGTTCGATGAGCGCGTCGACATAGGCGTCGGCGACCTGGCGGGGCAGCGAGCTGCTGGAAGAAACTGGCATGCTCACATCCTCATACGAGTGGGCCCTCCACGTCACCACCAATGGATCTCAGTCGCCCGGGGTCGGCGGAAGCAGCGGCCCGCAGTCCCACTGCTGGAAGATCAACCGGGTTTCCACACGGGCGACTTCAGGCCGCGAGGTGAACTCGTCCAGGACCAGACGCTGGAGATCCGCGGTGTCCTTGACCGCCACATGCACCAGGTAGTCGTCGGGCCCGGTGAGGTGGAACAGGGACAGCGACTCGGGCAGCCCGCGGACGCGCTCCACGAAGGGGCCGATCAGCTCGCGCCGGTGCGGACGCACCTGTACGGACAGCAGCGCCTGCAGCCCGCGCCCCAGTCGTGCGGGGTCCAGGGCGAGCCGGTGTCCGAGGATCACTCCGGATCGGCGGAGCCTGGTGACCCGGTCCAGACAGGTGGAGGGAGCCACTCCGACCTCGGCTGCGAGATCGCGATAGGTGGTCCGGGCGTCGTTCTGCAGCAGGCGGAGTATGTGCAGGTCCACCGTGTCCAGTGCGACAGTTTCAGCCATTCGTCGAACGTAGCACGGGCTTTGGCCATTACCTACCGGTAAGTGTTCACAGTGCCGCCATGGAGAACGCATTCGCCGCTGCCGTACCCCGGGCACTGGCCACCGAAGCCGTGCACGCCGGTCGCGAAGACCTCGCCGAGCTGGGCGTGCACGCGCCGCCGATCGACCTGTCCACGACCTATCCGTCGTACGACGCCGCAGGCGAGGCCGGTCGGATCGACGCCTTCGCCACCACCGGCGCACGGCTGGAGGGGCCGCCGGTCTACGCCCGGCTGGACAACCCCACCAATGCGCGCTTCGAGACGGCCCTGGCCAAGCTGGAAGGCGCGGAGGCCGCGGTGGCCTTCGCCAGCGGGATGGCGGCTCTCACCGCCGTACTGCTCGTACGGGCCGGCATGGGGCTGCGGCACGTGGTCGCCGTCCGGCCGCTGTACGGATGCAGCGACCATCTGCTCGACGCCGGGCTGCTCGGCACCGAGGTGACCTGGACCGATCCGGCGGGCATCGCCGACGCGATCCGGCCCGACACCGGTCTGGTCATGGTGGAGACGCCCGCGAACCCCACCCTCGCCGAGGTCGACCTGCGCGCCGTGCGCCACGCCTGCGGCTCGGTCCCGCTGCTGGTCGACAGCACCTTCGCCACGCCCGTGCTCCAGCGGCCCCTGGAAGAGGGCGCCCGCATCGTGCTGCACAGCGCGACGAAGTACCTGGGCGGGCACGGCGACGTCATGGGCGGCGTGGTGGCCTGCGACGAGGAGTTCGCCCGCAAGCTGCGCCAGGTCCGGTTCGCCACCGGCGGCGTCCTGCACCCGATGGCCGGCTATCTGCTGCTGCGCGGACTGTCCACGCTGCCGGTGCGCGTCCGGGCCGCGTCGGCCACCGCGGCCGACCTGGCCTGCCGGCTGGCCGCCGACCCGCGGATCGCCCAGGTGCACTATCCGCGGATCGGCGGGGCGATGGTCGCCTTCGAGGTGTACGGCGACCCGCACCGGGTGATCTCGGGCGTACGGCTGATCACGCCGGCCGTCAGCCTCGGCAGCGTCGACACCCTCATCCAGCACCCGGCCTCGATCAGCCACCGGATCGTGGCCGAGGGAGACCGGCGCTCGGCGGGCGTCAGCGACCGGCTGCTGCGCCTGTCGGTCGGTCTGGAGGACGTCGAGGACCTGTGGCGCGATCTGACCGAGGCCCTCAGCGCTCAGCCTGTTCGTAGCGAGGCGCCGGCCGACGCCCGGGCGTCGCGTCGAGTCGGGCGGTGACGACCAGGGTGCCCTCCTCGATCTGGTAGTCGAGCGGCAGGCCGAGGCCGCGCATGGCCGCGACCATACCCGTGTTCGACGACTGGGTGACCGCGTACACGCTGCCGCAGCCGGCCTCGACCGCGAGGTCGACCAGCCGGGCGAGCAGCTCGGCGCCGATGCCGCGGCGCTGCCAGTCGTCCTCGACGAGCAGCGCCACCTCGGTCTCGTCGCCGTCCCAGAGCAGATGGCCGAGCGCGACGAGCCGGCCGGACGCCGTCTGCACGGCGAGGGTGCGGCCGAAGCGCGGGCTGAGCAGATGGCTGAGGTAGCGGTCCGCGTCCCCGACCGGGCCGTGGTAGCGCAGGCTCAGGGTGCGGTCGGAGCAGCGGTCGTGCATGGCTCGGGCCGCCGGGACGTCGCGCTGGTCGGCCCGGCGCACGGTGATCTCGTTGCCCTCGGGGAGGGTGAGCACGTCCCGGCTGCGCGGGAGACGGGGGCCGAGCCGGGCGTCCAGCTCGACCAGGGCGCGGGCCCGGGCGAACTCGGTCGGGGTGAACGGAAGGTAGGGGCGCTCGATGGTGATCGCGCCGCCGTTCGGGTCCCGCAGCCGCATCGTCGTCTCCTCCAGCACGCCCTCCACGGGAGGGGTCTGGCCGGTGGGCTTGCCGGTCAGGGAGACGGCGGGCAGCGAGTGGATCGTGCAGCGGCCGAGCAGCTGGCGCAGCGCGAGAGGGAGTTCGGCCGCGTCCAGGGCGGTGCGCGTGGCCAGGCCCAGCACTCGGGTGGGGGTGTCCACCAGATCGTGGGCGTCGGCCCGCTCGATCCAGGTTCCGGAGCCGCCCGCGTCCGCGATCGCCCGGCTCAGCTCCTGGGCCGGGAGGGACGCGGGGGCGCGGAGCAGGAACTCGTCCACCGTGCCCTCGGTCAGCGGATGGGTCTGCAGGGTGAGGATGTCGACCCGGTGGCGGGCCAGCGCGGTGCAGAGCGCGGCGAGGCTGCCGGGGGCGTCCCGGACGGTCGTGCGCATCCGCCACAGGGACGTCCCGGTCGTGGGCTCCTCGAGGTGGCTCCCTTCGGCGGCCGTGGTTTCGACGGGGCTGGCGGGCCCGGCGGGCTTGGCGGCTCGGCTCGGGGGCGCATGGCTATGGCGCCGTGCCCACCATGTGTGGAAGGCGGCCGTGGCGACGAGGGCCACCGCCGAGGCGACGAGCAGGAACGGGCCGTCCGGACCGTGTCCGACCATGTTCGCGATGGCGTCGGCGACCGCGACGGCGGTGAACATGGCGGCCAGCTCGACGAGATCCCGCCGCCAGTGGTGGGGACGGCGGGCACTCTTCGCAGAAGTCACATCAGTCATGCCATCACTGTGGCCGAGCGGTGTTGCGTGATCACCAACGCTCTGTGACTGCCAGGTTAAGTATGGATCTGAATGTTTATGAGCTGTTTTGAGCCGTTTTTGGCCAGGAGTGTTCGTCTGCTCGCCGCATTGCGGCCATCAGCCGAGCCGCCTGCGTGACCAGCTGCGAAGTGCCCCGGCGACCGGCGAGATCGGCGAGCCCGGGTATCGCGAACGAGCCGATCGGAGCCCCGTTTCCGGCTCCGTCGTCCTGCGCCGCTCCCGGCGCCGCGCTGTCCGCCGCGTCCCGAGTCGCTCTGCCCGCCCGGCCCGGCGCGGCCGTGCCCGCTGTCCCCGCGCCTGCCCCGCAGCGCTCGACGCAGTCCGCGGCCACCCCCAGTATCTCGCCCAGCCCGCGGGGCGGGGCGCCGGCGGTCAACAGCCCTGCCAGGGCGGGCGCGAGAACAGACCAGGTCGTGCCGTACGCACCGGTGGCCGCCGCCGTCCGCAGCGACTCCGCAAGCCGGTTGGGCTTGACCGTGCCGCAGGCGACCAGCTCGCCGAGGCGCCGGCCGAGCTCCTCGCCGTCCAGCCGTCCTCGGGCCGCCAGCACCAGCAGCGTGTCCACCGCCGCCAGCCGGTCGTCCGCGTGCCGGGCGCCGAGACCCGCCGCCAGCGCATGGTGCAGCGCGGGCCCCGCCGGTCCGTCCGCCTCGGCGAGCACGGGCAGGAACCAGGCGCCGCCCCGCAGTCGTCCTTGCGCGCCGGCCGTCGCCGCGGGCAGCAGCCAGGCCGCGAGCGACTCGCCGTGGTGCGGCAGTGCCGCCGGCCACGGCGCGGACCGGCCCGTCGCGTGGTAGCAGACCTCGGACGGGACGGCCCATGGGCGGCCGAGCCAGTGGAAGGGCTGCGGGAACGCCCGCTGGAGCGAGCGCCGTTCCTTGATCTCCGTCAGCCGGCGGCGCACGGTCGCGGCCGCCCGCAAGGGTGCGGAGTCGGGTGAGGAGTCGGTCCGCAGCGCGGGCATGGCGGGATCCTCGTCGAGGATCCAGGCCGCCAGACGGTCGCCCTCGGTCGTGCCCAGCCGCGCCGCGGCCTCAGCCGCGGCGACGTCCTCGCCCCTGCGCACCCGCAGCAGCGCCTGCCCGAAGTCCATCGGCCCAGGAACGGCGCCCAGACGCTCGTACTCCCGCAGCCGCTCGACCAGTTCACCGGCGTCGAGCGCCCCTGTGTGCCAGGTGGGGGTGGCGAGCAGAAAAGGCACGGGTCGCACGCGGACGAGGTAGGCCGCCTCCCACAGACGGGAGTCGGTCATCACGGACAGCGCCCTGTGGACGCAGGCGTCCGCCGACGCCGGACGGCTGCGGCAGCGGTCCAGCGTCTCGACGGACACCCTCTCCAGCAGAGCCGCGACGACCGCCTCCACTCCGTGCGGATGCGCGGAGAACCGGTCGTCCGCGCTCCACGGCGCCGAGTCGCTCAGCCACCAGCTGCCCGCCAGCGCGGCGCGCAGCGCCTCGGCCAGCGCCTCCCGCTCCCGGTACGCCAGCCGCACCAGGCCGTCGAGCGTGCGCTCGACGTCGCCCGCCTCGTCGTGCGAGCGGACCAGCACGACCACGTCCTCGACGAGCTCCGCGACGGAGTCGGGGGCCGGGGCGAGCCTCCGCCGCTGCGGGGGCGGCGGCAGCATCTCCTCGTACGCGCCGCCGTCCTCGGCCGGCAGCGCGCCGAAGATCTCGACGGCCGCGGCCCGGTGCACCGGGCTCAACAGCTCCGCCGAGGCGGCCAGTTCCTCGCGCAGCGCCTCGTCGACGGCGGACAGATGCCTGCCCACCAACTTCAGCGCCCGCTCTTGGACGCCCACGTCCACATGGCCGAACGCCTCGGCCAGCACCGGCAGCAGCTCCGCCGCGCATCTGGCGTCCCGCCTCAACGCCTTTCCCAGCAGGACCAGTTGCGCGCGGACCAGCTTCTTCTCGGCACGGAAGAGAACGGAGGCCGACATCTCGCTCAGCGCCCGCGTCGAGAGCCAGCCGCTCTCGGCGAGCCGGGCGAGCACCCCCTGGGCGTACGCGGCCGCCGTGGACGCTCCGTCCGCCGCCATGCCGATCCAGTCGGCGACGCGGTCGCGCTCCTCCTCCGCCGTGAGAGCGAGCCGGCGCAGCACCACGAGCAGGAACCGCAGCTCGCCGGGGCGTCCGCCGCGCAGCACCCGGGCTACGCACGCGTCCACCAGAACGGCACGCTCCACCTGCCCCTGCTCGACCAGAGCGCACAGCGCCGACGGCCAGTGGTCCGGCGCGTCGGGGTCGTCGTACCAGAGGACCTCGCGGGGAAGCTCGGGGAGGTCGAACAGGCACGGCGCCAGCGTCCGCGCCTGAGGGTCCTCGCCCAGGCGGGCGAGCCCCTTGCCCCGCGCGGAGACGGCCGCCTCCGCCCACCCCTGCACATACCCGGCCGTCGTCGGCAGCGGGCAGTCCGCCACCCGTACCAGCTCGCTGATCAGGGGGTAGTCCTCCTGCGCGGTCGAGGCTCGCCCGGCCAGCCGGTGCGCGACGTCGCCGATCCACGCGGCGTCCCGGTCCGAGAGGAGCTCGACCAGCATGCTGTGCAGCGGCCGGTCGGTGCGCAGATCCCGGGCGCCGATCCAGGCGGCCGTGGCCGCGGCGCCCGTCTGGCAGGCAGCGCCCGCGGGGAGCAGAGCCCGGTTGACCTTGCCCCGCTCCTGCCAGCGCTGCCAGCTCCAGCCGCGCACCTCGGCCCGCAGAGTCTTCAACTCGGCCAGACACGTCTTGCGTTCGGCTGCGGTCAGCGGCTTCAGCAGCGCCGGGACATCCCGTGAGCGCCCTGCGCGGACGGCTTCGAGCAGGTCCTTCGTCGCGCTCTCGCTCATCGGGCGCCTCCGGTGGTCGTCTGCGCCACCGCGGAGGCGGCGGCGCCGCGCCGTGCCATCCGTACGGCGAGGGCGTGCTTGCACGGGCCGCGCCTGCCCTGGAAGTCGGCCCACCACTGGCAGGTGCAGCTGAGCCTGTCGCCCGACTCCCGCACCTGGTACGTGCGCTCGCCGGACCGGACGGAAGCCGGGCCCGCGGCCGGGTCCGCGCTCAGCCGCACGGCGCCCGAGGAGATGAGCGCACGGGCGGCGACCAGCCGCGGATTGTGCCGCTCGGCGCGATCGGAGTCGTACGGCAGCTCCCGGTGGAAGTACGCGGCGTCCGCTATGTCGTAGCCCACCCGGCCCGCCGTGCCGAGCCTGGTCAGCGCGGCCCGCACCCGCTCGGCCGTCAGCCCGGACTGCGCCGCGAGATCGGCCACGTCGATCCTCGGCTCCCAGGCCAGCAGGACCGACACCAGCTCCGCGTCCGCCGCCGCCTCGTCCTCGGCCAGCGCCTGGAGCACCCCGCCCTCGCCCGAGAAACCGCGCGAGGCCCCCGGCGAGAGGGTCAGGGTGAGCCGCATACCCGGGAGCACCGCCTCCCACGCGCTCGCGGTCGTCGCGCCGCGCGCGGAGCCGTCGACCGCCGCCGGGCCGTACACCCGCAGCGCCGTCGCATGCCGCAGCACCCGCTGGAGCGCGGCCAGCCGCTCCGGTCCCGGCAGGCACACGGCCCCGGCCGTCGGCCGGGTGGTCGGCCGCAGCGTCCTGCCCGCCGGCACGACCCACAGGGCGCCCGGGGACGCGTTCCCCGTGGTCCGCGGCAGCGAGCGCAGGAAGCGCACCGCCTCCGCCGCCGGCAGCTCGGCCCGCAGATCGAAGCCGACGGTGGCCACCTGCGCCTCGGCGAAGCCCCGCAGCCAGCGGTCCGGCAGCGGAACCTTCTTCTCCACCACCGCGCCGCCGAGGGTGGTGACCGCCAGCTCCTGGGAGCCGACCCGAAGATGCAGCGGATCGTCGCCCGCCATCCGTGAGAGTGCCTCCCGCAGCGGGTTGTTGACGTCGACGTTGGTGGTGCCGTGGCCGGTCTGAGCGCCGTCCAGACCCGCGCTGAGCACATCGAGCCGTGCGTACACCCCGCAGCAGCCGGAGAAGGACTCGAACCGCAGCCGGTCGCCGTTCCCCGTCACCACCGGGTCCAGCGACGCACGCGCGATCCGGTCGTGGTAACGCGCGCCGGCGACGTCCGCGACCGCCAGCAGCCCGCGGGCAGCCGTCTGCGGCGAGGTCAGGAAGCCGGAGAAGAAGTGCGGATGGGCCTCGGCCCCCTGCGGCGTGAGCCCGCCCGAGGTCTCCAGGCCGAGCCGCCGTCCGTCCTGGGAGGACTCCAGGGCGGACGGGCGGGCGTAGGCGGTCGCCTGCAGTGATCGCGTCATGAGAACGACGGTAGAACCCGCCACTGACAATCGACCCGGCCGGCGGATCCGACGACCTCACGGGCGGCGGCCGGCGCATCTCTCTCCCGCCGCCGCCTTCGAAGAAGCAGCCGCCCGGCCGCCGCTCCTACTGCCCCACCCTGCCCGGCTGGAGAACCTTGCTGAACAGGACCGTTCCGCCCTCCGCGCGCAGGCGCACGGTCAACTCGCCGCTGTCGCCGTCGACGTCGACCTCGCCGAAGTGCTGCGGCGACTCCATCGGCGAGACGTTCGCCCGCTCCGGCGCCCGCACGAACACCCGGTCGGGGCCGAAGGTGCCGTCGAGCGCATTGGCCGGGAAGCCGCCCGCGGCCAGCGGACCCGAGACGAACTCCCAGAACGGCGCGAAGTCCTTGAAGGCCGCCCGCTCCGGGGCGTAGTGCTGAGCCGAGGTGTAGTGCACGTCCGCCGTCAGCCAGAGCGTGCCCGTGATCCTGCGGTGCTTGACGAACCGCAGCAGCTCGGCGATCTGCAGCTCGCGCCCGAGCGGGGTGCCCGGATCGCCCTGCGCCACGGCCTCGAAGTTCGCGGCGCCGTCGGGGACGACCAGCCCGATCGGCATGTCGGCGGCGAGCACCTTCCACACCGCTCGGGAGCGCGAGAGCTCACGCTTGAGCCAGGCCAGCTGCTCGGCGCCGAGGATGCCCTGAGGGTCGTCGCTCTGCCGGCCGGGGGAGTTGGCGTTGCGATGCGTCCGCATGTCGAGGACGAACACGTCGAGCAGCGGGCCGTAGCGCACCACCCGGTGGACGCGGCCCTCGCTGCCGCGCGGGGAGAGCGTCGAGACGGGGAAGTACTCGCCGAAGGCCCGCAGCGAGCGCGCGGCGAGCACGTCGACGTTCTTCTCCGTGTAGCGGGGGTCGTCGAGGATCTGGCCCGGGTACCAGTTGTTGCGCACCTCGTGGTCGTCCCACTGCACGACCGTGGGGACCTGAGCGTTGAAGCGCCTGACGTTCTCGTCGAGCAGGTTGTAGCGGAAGTTCCCGCGGAAGTCGCCGAGCGTCTGCGCGACGCGGGACTTCTCCTCGGTGGTGACGTTCCGCCAGATCCGGCCGTCGGGCAGGGTCACGCTCGGCGCGATGACGCCGTCCGCGTAGACCGTGTCCCCGCTGCACAGGAAGAAGTCCGGGTCCAGCCGCCGCATCTCCTCGTACGCGCGGAAGCCGCCGATGTCCGGGTTGATGCCCCAGCCCTGCCCGGCGATGTCGCCCGACCACACGAAGCGCACCCCCTCGCGGCGCCGGGCGGGCGCGGTGCGGAAGGTCCCGTACACCGGCTCGCCGGTGCGGCGCGGGTCGTCGGGGTCGGCCAGCGTGACCCGGTAGTGCACCTGCTCGCCGGCGGGCAGACCGCGCAGGGAGGCCGTGCCGGTGAAGTCGGTTCCGGGTCCGAGCAGCGGACCGTGCCATCGGTGCGCGCGCCGGAAGGACTCCGTCGCCGAGGTCTCCACGATCATCCGGGCGGGGCGGTCGGAGCGCGCCCACACCAGGCCCGAGGAGGAGGTGACGTCTCCGGTCTGCACGCCCCATGCCGCGTTCGGGCGGCCGGAGCGCGCCAGCGCGGGCGCGGCGGCCGCGGCGGGCAGGGCCAGCGCGGCCGATGCGGCGACAGTGCCGCGCAGGACGGAACGGCGGTCGGGGGACGAACTCCGCGAGATGGGGGACATCGCTGCGCCTCCAGGGGCAGGTCGGGCCGGTGTGCCGTGCCATGCCTAGTCCCCGGCTGCGGCGGGCACGCGAACCCCAAGTGAACAACTGGGCGCGGCGGCTGGGGAGTACGACAGGGCCGCCGGGCCGCCGATGCCCGCTCTGTGCGGGGCCGGGCGTCCGAGCGGGCTGCTCCGGCGACCAGGACCGGCTCCCTCAGCCGGCCGCCCGCACTGCCTGGGCTGTCAGCCGCACTCCGCGCTCGATCTCGGACGGCGGGAGACGCGCGTACGCGCAGCAGCGCCTGCCCGAAGTCCACCGGCCCCGGAACGGCGCCCGCGCACATCCGAGGCGTCTCCCTCCGCCGCCCGCGTGCGGTGGTGGTGGGCCGGCGGGCGCACCGCCATGCCGGCATCGGCGGCGCGCTGGAGGAAGCGCGGCTCGGGCCCATACGGCTCGGGCGGCCGCGCGATGAGGTGCGGGCCGGTCGCGATGCCCCCGACCTCGGCGCCGGGGAAGTGCCCGTCGAGCGCGGCGACTATGGCGTCGCTGCGCTCGCGGTAGGAGCGGCGCAGCCGGCGGTCGTACTCCGCGCGGGTGATGAAGCCGGCGAGCGGCGCCTGGCAGATCGATGGATTGCCGCGATCCATAGTGCGCTTGCGGCGGACGATCCCCTTGCTCAGCCGCTCCGCCACGGGGAGCCGGCCGAGGCGCAGGCCGGGGGCCAGGGCCTTGCTCGCCGAGCCGCTATAGGCGACGCGTTCGGATCGAGGCCCTGGAGGGCGCCGACCGGGGCGCGGTCGTATCGGAGGTCCCTGTCTCCACCGTGTCGACCGCGTCGCTCGTCTGCGCCGGTTCGTAGGGCGTGGCCCAGGGCGCGGACAGCGCGCTGGCGGGCGCGGGAGTGGCCCTGGGCTCCGGTGTCCTCAGCAGGCGCGAGCCGTGCTCAGCGGCTCCCGTCCAGGATGACGCGCGCGACAAGCGCCGGGTCGTCGTTCATGGGGACGTGGCCGCAGCCGGGCAGCCGTACGAGCCGGGCGTCGGGGATGGCGTGCTTGGCCCTGACGCCCTGGCGGCGCAGGAGAAGACGGTCCTGCATACCCCAGGCGATGGTGACCGGCATGCCGGGCACGTCGTCCGTGAACAGGATGTCGCGCCCCGCGGCGAGGGTCTGGTGGAAGCCGGTCGCGCCGCGCAGCGCGAGGGTCTCGGCGACGGCCGCCTGGGGTGAACGCCGTCCGGGCCGGGCGTAGATGGTGCTGGTCAGCGCCGCCCGCCCGGCGGTCGAGCGGGACAGCCGCTCGATCATCGGCAGCGGCATCGACTGCGCCCCCGCCCGCATGGCCCGCAGCGTCACAAAGGCGTAGCGCCGCTCGGCCTCGGACCAGAAACCGGCGGGCGAGAGGGCGGTGACGGACCGTACGAGCTTCTCGCGGCCCAGCTCCAGGGCGAGCAGGCCGCCGAGCGAGTTGCCCGCGACGTGCGGACGCTCGACGCCCAGCGCCTCGCAGAGCGCGCCGAGCGTCGCGCCCACGGTGGAGAGGTCGTACGACACGCCGTCGGGGAGGGCCGGGGACTCCCCGAAGCCGGGCAGGTCGACGGCGATGACGTCGCGCTCGGCGGCGAGGATGTCCAGCACGGGCTCCCACGCCTGCCAGTGGTGGCCGATGCCGTGCAGCAACAGCAGGGGCTCCCCGGCCCCGGTGCGCTCGTAGGCGATGGACATGGTGCGACTGCCCCGAGGCGAGTCGATGGAGAACGAGATCTTCGCGGTCATGCTTGATGCTCCCTGTTGTCGCCCATGTGCGCACGCTGTAGACGGCTTGTCAGTAACAATTACCGCTCGGTAGCTTGCAGTTCAAGAGGACGGGCGGGGACCGGCCGCCCCAGTCTCCTCCACCCCGCCCCTCAGCAGCCCCGACTGTGGTCTTCGACGCACCGGAGTCGCCTGGACAGACGCGCCGGTTCGGGTTGGGATGGGAGCGTGGCGACAGATACAGCGACCGACGTCTTCGAGGAGCACCGGCCCGTTCTGACCGGCGTGGCCTACCGCATGCTCGGCCGGGTGGCCGACGCCGAGGACGTGGTGCAGGAGGCGTGGCTGCGCTGGTCGGCCGCGGAGCGCGACGACGTCCGCGAGCCGCGGGGCTATCTCGTACGGATCACGACCCGCCTCGCCGTCGACCGGCTCCGGCACGTCCAGTCCCGGCGCGAGGCCTACGTCGGCCCATGGCTGCCCGAGCCGCTCGCCACTGATTTCAGTCATACCGTCCCCGACACGGCCGAGCGCGCGGTTCTGGCCGATTCGGTGTCCCTGGCCCTCCTCGTCGTCCTGGAGTCGCTGTCGCCGCTGGAGCGCGCCGTGTTCGTGCTGCGCGAGGCGTTCGGGTTTCCGTACGGAGAGATCGCCGGCACGCTCGACCGGTCCGAGGCGGCCGTCCGGCAGCTCGCCGGACGCGCCCGCCGGCACGTGGAGGAGGGCAGACCCCGCTTCGACGTCGATCCGGCCGCGTGCCGCGACCTCACCGAGCGCTTCCTGGCCGCGGCCGCCGGCGGGGATCTGGAGGCGATGCTGTCCCTGCTCGCGCCGGACGTCCGGCTGGTCGGCGACAGCGGCGGCAAGGCCAAGGCGCCCCTGCGGGTCCTGGAGAGCGCGGACAAGGTCGGCCGGTTCCTTGTCGCGGTGGCCCAGCAGCCGATCGCGGAGCCGGAGTTCCGCTTCGTCGAGGTCAACGGCGCCCCGGCGCTGCTCGTGCTCTCCGCCGGAAAGCCGGACAGCGTCCTCCAGCTGGGGGTTCGCGACGGCAGCGTCCAGTGCGTCTACATCGTCCGCAACCCCGACAAGCTCACGTCGCTGGCTTCCGCCTGATCCTGCCTCTATAGCGCTCGCGCGGCGCACGGCGCCCCCTGGCCCCCAGGGTGCGGGGCACCCTGCTGCGCGCTTCTCACCAGGGCGATAACGTCCTGTGAACGCACTGCGAAGCGGGTCGACCTCGCTGTGTGACCGACGCAGGATTGGTCTTGACCAAGGGGGAGGGCCGTCCTATGGTCGGCAGAGTTAGTGCAGGAACCTTTAATAAACAAGGGCGCGGAAAAGCCGCCGCTGACACGGCGATTGCGGAGGATCAGGGTGGGGACCACGCAGCTGGAAACAGTGCCGGAGCCTAAGTACTGGCACCTCAAGACCGTGATCAGCGAAGCACTCGACTCGGACTTCTCGGTCGGCGAGATCCTGCCGAACGAGCGGGACCTCGCCGCGCGTTTCGGAGTCGCCCGCGCCACGCTCCGCCAGGCGCTCGAGCAGCTCGAGCTCGAAGGCCGGCTGCAGCGCCGCCGCGGCGTCGGCACCACCGTCGCCCCGCCGCGTATGGGCGTCGACGTCTCCACCACCCAGCACGCCTGGCCCGGCGCCGGCCAGGACGCCTGGCAGACCGTCGACGGCACGACCGCCGTGCCGCCGGCCGCCGTGGCCCGCATGCTCGACCTGGACGCCGGCGAGGAGACGCACATCGTGCGCAGGCTCCGCGTCCCCCATAGTCAGCCGGTGGCCGCGGAGCTGCTCTACGTCCCCGCCTCCTCCGTGCCGGACCTCTCCGCGATCGACGCTCCCTCCGGTCCCGCGCGCGCCCGCGCGGTGCTGCGCGAGCTCGGCCGCCTCGACCTCGAAGGCCAGGACCGCGCGGTCGAGCTCGGCTCCGCGCGCGCCGACGACGCCAAGGAGCTCGACCGGCTGCCGGGCGCGCCCGTCCTGGTCGTCACCACCCGGTACGTCTCCGGGGGCAGGACCGCCGCCGTCTCCCTGGCCACCTACCGCGCCGACACCTGCCGCCTCACCTTCGGCGACTCCGGCGACCTCGAGATCAGCCACCACGACCAGGAGCGCCGCGCCTCCTGAGCCCGCGCGCCCTCACAGCGCACCGGATCTCCCGAGGCCACACGTCCCTCCCGCTTTTCCCGTACGGGAAGGCCCGTATGCCCTTACGGCCCGTCGCACCCGAGCTCATGGCTCAGCGGCGGGCCGTCACCGTCGCGTCGACGGCGAACAGCTGCTCCTCGACGTGGTCGAGGGCGAGCCGCAGCGCGCCGGTCGCCACGGCGGCCTCGCCGAGCAGCGAGAGAGCCACCCGCGGCGGCCGCAGGCAGTAGCGGGAGAGCTCGTCGCGCAGCGGATCGAGGACGCCGTCCAGGCCCGCCGCCCAGCCGCCGACCACCACCAGCTCGGGGTCGAGGGCCAGCACCAGGGCCGCTACGTCGTGCACCAGCCGCTGGATGAACCGCTCGACCGCGGCCTGTGCCCGTGAGTCCCCCTGCTTGGCGAGGGCGAAGACGTCGGCCACCGCCTGCTCGTCGAGCGGGTGCAGCGGCTCGTCGGTCGTCGACAGCAGCTTCTCCGGGGTCACGCCGCGCCCGAGCAGATGCAGGGCGCCGATCTCCCCGGCCGCGCCGCCGAAGCCGCGGTGCAGCCGCCCGCCGATCAGCGAGCCCGCGCCGGGGCTGAGACCGGCGAGCACGAAGACGATGTCGTCGGACTCGGTCGCCGCGCCCTTCCAGTGCTCGGCGACCGCGGCGGCGTTGGCGTCGTTCTCCACGAGCACGGGGCATTTGAACGACCGGCGCAGCCGGTCGCCGAGCGCGAGGCCGGTCCAGCCGGGCAGCGCGGTCCCCAGCCGTACGGTCCCGTCGGCCTCCACGATCCCCGGCGAGCCGACGCCGACGGCCCGCAGGCTGCCGCGCGCCACACCGGTGCGGCGCAGCACGTCCGCGACGACCAGCCGGACCCGCTCCAGGCGTTCGTCCTCGGACGCGGTCTCCGAGACCTCCCGCGAGCCGGCGCCGATGATCCGTCCGTCCAGGCCGGACAGGAGCGCGGCCACCCGGTGCGACCCGATCTCGATGCCCAGCAGATGTCCGGCCTCGGCCCGGAACCTGAACCTCCGCGCCGGGCGGCCCTGACGTCGGGCGCCGCCCTCCTCGGGCACGCTCTCGACGACCAGGCCGGTCTCCATGAGTCCCTCGACCACGCCCTCGACGGTCGGCCGGGACAGACCGGTGATCCGGGTCAGATCGGTGAGCGTGGGGGAGTCAGCGCCCCGCAGTGCATGGAGTACCACCGCGGAGTTGATCCGCCGCAGCAGCGACGGGTCTCCGCCGGTCAGCCGCCCCACCATGTGTCCTTCCAGCTTGAGCGCGTGTCTGCCGGATCGTACTCGCTGGTCGCGTGTGCGGCGAGTGGCGGCAGGGGGCGATGGGGCGTCGTGTACGTCAGGTCGTGGAGGGGAGACGGCGGTTCGTCGGCGCCGGGGTGACTGATGGGCTGTCAGTGGCCCGTGCGTGCGGGTCTGGGTCTGCCGGGGCGTCGGGACCGCGACCGGCGGGCCCCGGCTGCGGGTCGGGTCCAGCGCCGGACGCGCGCTCGCGGGCTGGGCGACTCGGCCGACTCGACAGGTGTGCTGGCCGCGGCTTTGCTGAGGGCGATGGGGACCGCGGCCCGCGACGCCTCGAACGCGATCGGGCCGACGCTGGAGGGGCGTCCGCGCGCCATACGCCCTACGGGCACCTCAATCTCCCCCAGACTCCGTCCGGGGGGACTCCCAACGGGCTGAAAATCCAGCCCCGCCGGCGTTTGAGGCGCGCGGCGACCCGCGGACGTCGAACCCGTGCCGTACGGCGATCCGCAGCGGACGCCGCGATCTGGACAGGACTCGTCAGCCGTCCTGCGCCGCCTCGCGCAGCCGGGCGAACTCCTCGGCCATCGTCTGCGCCGTCCAGTGGGCGTTGAGCCCGCTGGGGTTGGGCAGCGCCCAGATCCTGGTCTCGCCGATCGTCCGCTCCTGCGGCCCGATCCGCGCCTTCTTGTCGCCGAACGCCACCCGGTACGCGGTGACTCCCGCGACCGCCAGCCAGCGCGGACGGAGCCGTTCCACCTTGGCGTGCAGGATCTCCCCGCCCGCCCGGAACTCCTCGTCGCTCAGCTCGTCGGCGCGCGCCGTCGCCCGTGCGACCACATTGGTGATGCCGAGACCGTAGCCGGGCAGCCGGTCCTGCTCCGAGGGCTGCAGCCGGCGCGGGGTGAAGCCCGACAGATGCAGCACCGGCCAGAACCGGTTGCCGGGGCGGGCGAAGTGATGTCCCGTCGCGGCCGTCATCAGCCCGGGGTTGATGCCGCAGAACAGGACGGACAGCCCGTCCCCGACGACGTCGGGGACGAGACGGTCGCGTGCGGCCTCGAGCTCGTCCGGAGTCAGAGGATCGACCCCGGGGTGTAGCCGGCGGCCTCCGGGTGCTGCTTGAGGATCTCCTCGACACGGGAGACCACCGCGGCCACCTGGTCGCCCGCCGCGCCCGTGAAGGACAGCTTGTCGGCCATCAGCGCGTCCAGCTGCGCCCGGTCGAGCGGGATCCGCTCGTCGGCGGCGAGCTTGTCGAGCAGCTCGTTGCGCTCGGCGCCCTGCTCGCGCATGGCCAGCGCGGAGGCCACCGCGTGCTCCTTGATGGCCTCGTGCGCGACCTCGCGGCCGACGCCCGCGCGCACCGCGCCCATCAGGACCTTGGTGGTGGCGAGGAAGGGGAGGTACCGGTCCAGCTCGCGCGCGACGACGGCGGGGAACGCGCCGAACTCGTCGAGCACCGTCAGGAACGTCTCCAGCAGACCGTCGAACGCGAAGAACGCGTCGGGCAGCGCCACCCGGCGGACCACCGAGCAGGAGACGTCGCCCTCGTTCCACTGGTCGCCGGCGAGCTCGCCGGTCATCGAGGCGTACCCGCGCAGGATGACCATCAGGCCGTTCACGCGCTCGCAGGAGCGGGTGTTCATCTTGTGCGGCATCGCCGACGAGCCGACCTGGCCCGGCTTGAAGCCCTCGGTGACCAGCTCGTGCCCGGCCATCAGACGGATCGTCTTGGCGACGGAGGACGGGGCGCCGGCCAGCTGCACCAGCGCGGACACGACGTCGTAGTCGAGGGAGCGGGGGTAGACCTGGCCGACCGAGGTGAAGGCGTGGGCGAAGCCCAGGTGCCCCGCGATGCGCTGCTCCAGGTCGGCGAGCTTGCCGGCGTCGCCGCCGAGCAGGTCGAGCATGTCCTGGGCGGTGCCGACCGGGCCCTTGATGCCGCGCAGCGGGTAGCGGCCGAGCAGGTCCTCGAGCCGGCCGTACGCCACGAGGAGCTCGTCGGCGGCGGTCGCGAAGCGCTTGCCCAGCGTCGTGGCCTGCGCGGCCACATTGTGCGAGCGGCCGGCGAGGACCAGCTCGGCGTACTCGCCGGCGAGCTTGCCGAGGCGGGCGAGCACGGCGACCGTGCGGTCGCGCATCAGCTCCAGCGAGAGCCGGATCTGCAGCTGCTCGACGTTCTCCGTCAGGTCGCGGGAGGTCATGCCCTTGTGGACGTGCTCATGGCCCGCGAGCGCGTTGAACTCCTCGATGCGCGCCTTCACATCGTGCCGGGTGACCTTCTCGCGCTCGGCGATCGAGGCCAGGTCGACCTGGTCGAGCACGCGCTCGTAGTCGGCGAGGGCGGCCTCGGGCACCTCGATGCCGAGGTCCTTCTGGGCGCGCAGCACCGCGAGCCAGAGCTGACGCTCCAGCTTGACCTTCTGCTCGGGGGACCACAGGACGGCCAGCTCCGCGGAGGCGTAGCGGCCGGCCAGGACATTGGGGATGCGAGGCTTCGCAGACACAGCAGTCACGTGAGCAGAGTTTACCTGGCGCGCATGTGCGGTCTGTGTCGCGCATAGGGCGGACAGAATCGCAGGTCATCGGCACCGTAGTGGGACCCGCGCGACCCCGCGCGTGAGACGTCTGTGAGACGCACGCAAGGCCGAGGCCCCCGCCCTGTCGGAGTCAGGGCGGGGGCCTCTTTTGCGTTCTGCCTGTTCCACTAGGCGGGCGGCTGTACCGGGCCCCTGGCACTGACAGGCCCCTCGATCACGGCCATCTCCTACTCCGTCGCTTCTTGCCAGAAGCCGGGGGTGTAGACGTCCTCCCAGAGCTCGATGGGGCCGTCCTCGTCGTAAAACGTGGTGTGCAGAACCAGTACGGGCACTGCGGCGTGGGCAGGCACGGGCACCTCGAGCGCTTCGAGCTCATAGTCGGCCGCGAGGCGTGCCGTCCTTCGCTCGGGAGACCGCGTGACCTCCTTGCCGGTGCGCTCGGTGTATGTCTTCTGCCAGAACGGCTGCAGCGGGCCGCTCTGCGCGATCTCGGGTACATCGCGAAGCGCTCGCTGATGAATGAAGGACATCCCGAGGGCGTAGGGCACGTCGTTGCGGCGGAAGGTGCGCCGGCGGATGACCACCTCTTCGTAGGGCTCGATGCGCAGCTGCTCGATGATGTCGTTGTCGGCGCACCCGCGGATCATCGCCATGTGGTCGGTGGCCGTCTCCTCCACGGTGAACGGGTTCCCCGTGGCTTTGAGCCGGTCGAGACGCGCCGCGCCGGTGGCGGCCATGCGGGGCCGTGCGGCTACGACCGTCCCGACCCCGGGCTTCGCATAGGTGAGCCCTTCGGCCTTCAGCTGCTTGAAGACGCGGTTCGCGGTGGTGACCGTGACGCCGTACTGCTTCTGGATCTCGGTCAGTGAGGGGACCTTGTCCCCCGGATTCAAGACGCCGTTCTGCATCTGCTTGCGCAGCTCAGCGGCGATTTCGGCGTAGCCGACCTTCTCCATCTCGCCCTGCCCTCTCTCGGGACTTTCCGAGTTTTCAGTAGATTACCTTGTGTAGAACTAAGTGTAGTGGTCTACTGAGGTCCGTCGAGAACGACGACGACCCCGCCCGGTGCAGCAACACCGGAACGGGGCCTAGGACCGATCCCTGCCTAACAGGAGACCGAACCATGTCGACAACCGTACCGGCGGGCGAAAGCCCCGCCATCAAGCGCACTGAACCCCTCCGTGTGAAGGACATCGCCGCCGCCCTCCGGGTTAGCGCCGACAGCGTCTACGCGGAGATCAAGGCTGGTCGCCTGGCCTCGTACCGGGTCGGTGCCGGTCGCGGCACGCACCGCGTCTCGCGCGTCGCCTTCACCCAGTACCTCGCCGAGCGCGGCATCCCGACGAGCGAACTGGCGGTGACGCTGTGACCGCCATCCCGAGCCCCGAGAAGCCGATCCCGTCGATGCTCCGTCCGTCGGGCGCGCTGCTGCCGGGCATCCCGGCGCAGCCGACCGCCAGCCAGTCCGCGGACACGTCAGCCCCCACGGAGGCCAAGCTGCGGGACCTGCTGTGTGCCCACGGCATCACGCTGGAGATCCGCCCTCGCGGCGAGGGCCGCGACGACACCTCGATCGACTTCGGGCGGGACGAGGCCGGCGGCTACGTCTTCCGCGTCGGCCCGGACAGGGACCCGGCGGAGGCGCTGGGCTTCGCCCGCACCGTCATCGAGCGGCACAGCATCCTGCCGCTGAACCTCGACCCCCAGTACATGGCCGGGCGGAAGCTGATGCGCCTGGTGCCCGCGAAGGTCGGTCCGTCCGGCCGCACGCAGATCATCCACATCGAGTGCCCTGAGTGGTGCGTCGTCGACCACATGGACCGCATGGCCCACCTGGACGACGTCATGCACTACTCGGACTGCGACGTCGTGCAGGTGTCGACCCTGTCGGACGACGACTTCGCGCATTCCGAGCTGTACGCCAACATCAGCTCCGACCCGTCCGCTGCTGATCCGCGCCTGCGGGCCGCGCACATCACCGTCAACGGCGGCTCGTCGACGGACGCCTATCTGACGGCGGACATGGCCGAGGAGCTGGCGGACGAGCTGATCGCGTTCGCCGCTCAGGTCCGGCACAAGGCCCGCATCGTCCGCCTGCACAACCAGGCCGGCCAGTGAGTGCCCGCACGGTGACCGTGGCCACGTCGGACCACGGGAACGTCAGCATCCCTGAGCCGTCGTGGTGCACGGGCGTGCATCAGGAGGGCGGGTACCTGTCGGACGTCAGCCACAACGGCCGGCCGGTCGAGGTGCTCCACGATGGCGAGCTGTTGGCGTCGGGCCAGCTGGGCCAGTGGCCGTTCAGTCTCTCCTGCCGGGTGCCGTTCGTTGCGGTCGAGTTCGGCGACGGCGGCGAGTGCGACGAGGACGAGCTGCAGCAGCTGGCGTCTCGGCTGGCGACGTTCGCCGCGGTGACGATCCCGGAGCTGCGGGTTCGTCTGGCGGCGGCCATCGAGGAGGCGCGGCTGTGAGCACCGCTCTGGTGCGCCGGCCGACTGAGGAGGCCGCGGTCAACGCGGCCTCCCGGTCCCTCCGGGCGCTTCCCCCGATTCACGTGATCCTTGCCGACCTGCTCACCGCCAATCGGCTGGGCGACAGGCACGGCGTCAACCTGTGCGCGCACAAGGCCGCGCGTGCCGCCCTCGGAGAGGTGGGCGAATGATGGCCCGCAAGTTGAACGACCACGACCGTTACCGGATCGGCCAGGCCCGCGAGGCGCTCGCCGCGGCGGCCGTCGTGGACCTGTCGGACGACCGGGCCCTGTGCCGGATGCTCGGCCGCCTCGAGGTCGCCCTGAGCCAGCTGCTCGACGTCATCGACGAGGAGGGCCAGGAATGAAGAAGGACTACCTGAAGTGGGGAGCGCTGGCTGCTGCTCTGGTGGCCACGGCGTCCGCCGAGTACGAGCTGGCCCGTGCCGTCGGCTTCAACGAGTGGGTGGCGGCCGCGGTGCCGGCTGCGCTCGACCTGTACACGGTCCGGGCGCTGCGGGCGCACAAGGAGGTGCTGGCCGCGGTCGCCGCGATGATCGGCGTGAACGCTGCCTCCCACCTGGTGACGACCGGTCTCCTGCCCGTGAACGTGTGGCTGGTCGTCGCGGTCGCCGCGATCGCCCCGCTGGTGCTGTGGCGGGTGCACTCCCTCGGGGACGGTCATGCCGAGCCGAGCAAGTTGGATGCTATGCAGCTTGCTCCGGCCGTCGAGGTGACCGCTCAGGTGACCACCGAGGAGCCCAACCTCTTGGATGTCATCCAAGAGGTTCCGGCCGTCCCGGAGCTTGCCCCGGTGGTCATCCCGGCGGCCTCGGCGATGACTTCGGCACCGTTCATGTGGGAGTCCATCACCCCAGAGAAGGTGACCGCTGTCGCCGCCGAGACGCCCCGGCAGGTGGTCACCGAGGTGGTCACCCTCAGCCCGGCCGACCTGCGACGTAAGGCCACCCGCATGCACCGGGACGCGGTCACCTCGGGCGGTCGTGGCGTGACCATCGACCAGCTGCGCGGGGAGTTCGGACTGTCGCGCCGTGAGGCGACGGAGCTGCGCCGCCAGGTGGTCACCGAGGTGGCGTCATGACGGACATCGAGAAGGCCGCCCGTGAGGCGGTCGACGCGGCTGACGACTCGCAGCAGCTGGCGCTCATCGCCGCGGTCATTCAGGCGCAGCAGCTCGCCCAGCAGCAGACGTGCCAGCACCCGCCGGCCCCGGTCCCTCAGTCGGGGTCCGCGGCGAAGTGGATCGGTATCGGGGTGGGCGGCTCGATCTTCCTGATCACCGTGGCCGTCTCGGCTGTGGCCGTGGCCATCTCCGCCGTGGCGCTCACCATCTGCGTCCTGGTGCTGCGCGGCATGTGGCAGGACACGCAGAAGGGCCGCAAGCGCGGCTGACGGCTGCCCCTCGTCGCCCGGCCCCGATGGCGGGCGGCGGGAGGGAGCCGGAAAGCCCGGCCCGACAACCGAAGGAGCCCGCCATGGGTCTGTTCGGCTACACCCCGAATCCCCGCCCCCGTTCCGACAGCCACCTCGAGGAACTGCGTAAGGGCGCGAAGAACCTCCGCGCCAGCGCCCGACGCGATCAGGGCGCGGACCCCGTCAAGGCCGCCCGCGACCTCCGGGCCGCCCAGCAGAACGAAGCCGAGATCGCCGCCGAGCTCAAGCGTCGCCGCAAGGGCGGATCCAATGGCTGAGCCGAAGCTCACCGCAGGCGAGAAGGCCAAGGTCGCCTGGTACGTCGCCCGGATGGCGAAGCGCGGCATCGCCGACGACCGCCAGTACGGCGGCCGCGTCCACCAGGGCGACCTCGAGAAGAAGGTCGAGCGCGTCCTCGACGGCGCCCGCAAGCGCGAAGAGCGCCTGACCGAGAAGTAGCCCCGCCCCGGGGCGGCCGTCATCCGCCAAGACAGCCGGCCGCCCCGGGCTCCTGACCACCAACGAGCAGCAGGAGACCCACATCATGACGGAAAGCCTGGTCCGCCCGGTCAACGGGCACGCCCTGGAGAAACTGCACGCCATCAGCCCGAACGCCCTCGACAACGCGCCTGCCGCACCGGCCACGGTTCAGGAGGTCCCCGCCGTCGAGGCGGTCGACCGCCCGGACAACCCGCTCGCCGACTGGCTCACCGTGCCCGACGCCCCGATGCTCCCCGCATGGGCTCGATCGACTGCGTCCATCAAGGCGAGCGTCGTCGCGTTCTGCCGACTCAGCTGGTGGCACGCCCGCTATCACGGCATCCGCACCCCCAAGTACCTGGTCAAGACCGTGCTGCTCGCCGCCCGCGGCTTCTACCGGGCGACCGTTGGACTGTGGCCGACCCTGTCCGCGCAGGACCACACTGCGGCCGTGAAGGCGCTCCGCGCGCAGGCCAGGGCCAAGCCCGAGGACGTCGAGCTCGCGGTCCGCCTGCAGATCGCGCACGCCAACCGCACCCAGACCCGCCGTTGGCGCTTCGGCGCCGCAGCCGTGGGAGTCGCCGCCGCCACGATCGGCATCATGCTCGCCGACCCCATGCTGCAGACCGGCATGGTCGGCGCCGTCGTCACCCCGCTGGCGTACCTGGGGCGCGGGAAGGAGACGCACCTGCTCGACCACGGCACGCCGCCCGTCAAAGTGGACATGTCCGCGCAGCAGCTCAACGACGCCCTGCGGGCCGCCGGCCTCTTGAAAAGCGGCAAAGGCGACGAGGAGGGGCCGCGGGTGTCCTGCGTCATGGGTCCGGTACGTGACGGGCGCGGCTGGGCGGTGATCTTCGACATGCCTCGAGGAGGCGGCAAGACCGCGTCCGACGTGCTCGCCAAGCGCGAGGTCATCGCGCAGGAGCTGGGCGTGGACGAGATCCAGGTCATCGCGTCCCGCGTGCGTGCGGCCAAGGGCGGCAACGCCGGCCGGGTGTCCATGTGGGTGGCCGACGACGACCCCTACCTGGCGGAGCCGACCCCGTCGCCGCTGGCCAAGGCCGAGCGGTTCTCCATCTGGGAGCCGGTGCCGTTCGGACAGGACGCACGCGGCAACCGCATCGCGGTGCCCGTGATCTGGCAGTCGATGTTTTTCGGCGGCCTGCCGAGGCGCGGCAAGACGTTCACTCAAAGGCTGATGACCGCGGCCGGCCTGCTCGACCCGTGGGTACGGCACTATGTCGCCGACTTCAAGGGCGGGCAGGACTGGATGGGGATGCGGCACGTCGCGCACCGCCTCGTCCTCGGCGCCGAGGACGACGCCATTGCAGCGTTCATCGCGATGCTCAAGGAACTGCTGGCCGAGATGGAGCGCCGGTTCACCCTGCTCCGGGGCCTGCCGACGTCCATCTGCCCCGAGGGCAAGCTCACCCCGGCGATCATCGAGAAGTACCGGATGCCGTTCATCTTCATCACCGTCGACGAGCTGCAGGAATGCTTCCTCGCCGTCGACGACAAGGTGCGCGAGGAGATCGTCGACGACCTCGGGCGCCTCGCCCGCCGCGGGCCGGCCGCCGGGTTCATCAGCAACTACGCCTCCCAGCGCCCGGACGCCAAGAGCGTGCCGACCAAGCTGCGGGAGATCATCACCATCCGCTGCTGCACCCAGGTCACGGACAAGACCAGCAGCGACATGGTGCTCGGCTCGGGCAAGGCAGCCATGGGCGCCGACGCCTCGCTGCTGTCCGAGGACCACAAGGGCGTGACCGTGCTGGTGACCGGGCCGGCGTCGCACGCCACGGTGAAGAACGACCTGCTCACCACTGCCGAGTTCAACGCCCTGTGCCTCAAGGGCCGGGCCCTGCGCGAGCCCCTGGGACAGATCACGGGGGACGCGTCCGGGGACGTCGCGGCAGCTGCCGGACTGGCCGGCCTCACCATCGAACCCGTGCTGTCCGACTCGCTCGACGCGATGCGGCACTCGGACCGGATGCACTCCGTCGACCTGCTCGCCCGCCTGGTCAACGCCGACGAGGACCGGTACGGGGACTGGGACCTCGACAAGCTCGCCGCCGAGCTGGACGCCGCCGGGGTCAAGCGCACCACCAAGCAGATCAACATCAAGGGCAAGAACCTTGCCGGGTACCGGCGGGCCGACCTCGAGGCGGCCGTGCCCGAGGAACTGCTCCTTGCCGCACGGGCGGTAGAGCCCCCTCCCTCTGCTGAGACCCCCAACTAGGCCCGCACGGAAGGGTCCGGTGGACCCCCGGAAGTAGCGGGGGCCCACTACGGCGGTAGATCCCCCCGGTAGAGGGCCCTGACCTGCGAAGTAGAGGCCCCTAGAGGGGGATCGGCCAGCACCGCGGAGGCCCCTAGAACGGGGCGTCGGCCTCCCCTCCGCTGCTTCCCTCCCCTTCCGCTATCCGTCCGACTTGAGGGCCCGCTCGACTGCCTGCAGCTCGCGCTCAAGCTCACGCTTCAGGGCCCGCACCCGCGTCAGCTGGCGTCGGGCAGAAGCCTCAGCCGCCATCGACTGCACTTCCTGCTGGTGCACCTGGTCGAGCTCGTCACTGAGCTCTGCAGCCCGTCGCTTCAGATCGTCAGCTGACCCGCTGACCCGCGGCGGATTCAGCAGAGGGTCCAACTCCAGATTGAGTGCCTGAGCGAAGGCCGCTACCTCCTCGAACGGCACTGGCCGCGTGCCGGCCTCCGTCCGCGTGATCGCAAGAGGGTTCACCTCCTTGCCCAGCAGCGCCCCGAGGCGCTTCGCCAGGTCCGCCTGTGTCCACTGCCGGTCTTCACGGGCCTGGCGTACCAGCGCCCCGAATGCTTGCCCAACGCCATCCAACTTCATGAGGTGAAGGTAGCGACTTCCCCTCACGACTTCAACAGTGCTACCGTCCAGCCATCACCTGGTGAAGATCTCGACTTCACGAGACGAAGGAAACTTATGGGATCTCTCGACAGCAAGATCGAGAAGTACCTGACCACAGAAGAAGTCGCCCGCCGGTACAGGACCGCCGCGAGCACCGTCCGGTACTGGCGGCACATCGGATACATCCCCGCAGGCGTCAAGCGCGGCCGGCGCGTCCTGTACGACCCGGATGCACTCGACCGGTGGGACGCCGAACAGGCCGGAGGCGTCGCGGCCCTCGGAAGCTCGGTCGACGACCTCCTCACCGAGGAGGCCGCCGATGCCGCGTAACTCCCGCCCCACACTCGCCGAGATTCGCAAGTGGCCTGCGACTGTCAGCCTTCCCAAGGCTGCGACCGCTCTCGGCTGCAGCGCTCGCCATCTGCAGGAGCGCGTCAAGCGGGGCGATGCGCCCGTCAAGACTCTGCCGTTCGGCAACCGCAACGTCGTCATCGTCGCCGACCTGGTGCGTGTGCTGTCCGGAGTCGCCAAGGGGGCGGCATGACCCTGAACGCAGAAACGCCCCGGGTCGTAGCCGGGGCGTTTCCGGAAGACCTCGAGGCGCTTGGGTCTGCCTCGACTGTAGAGCAGACGGCGCGCCGCCGTGAAGCCGCCGCACGCTGCGAGCCGCTCGAGTGCGGCCACCGCGACCCCGTCGACTGCGCCGCCGCACGCTGCGGCGAGCCGACGCCCGCCGAGCCGCCGGCCGACCAGATCGACCCCGGCGACTTCGCACAGCTGTGGGCCGAAGCCCGAAGCCTGTTCTTCGCCAAGGACTTCCCGCCCTACGCCTCGCCGGCCTGGCGAGCACTCCACCCCGACGACCCGCGGCGCCTCGCCGCTGCCCTCAACGCCGCCGAACTCTGGCGGAAGTACGGCGACGAGGAGGCCCTCCTGCAGTGGTTCCGCGACGCGACAGCCCCCAAGCCGCCGCTGTGGACCGGCCGCACAGCCGCCGAGCTGGCCGAAGCCAGGAAGCACCGGCCGCCGCACCAGCTACGGGCCACCCCCGGATGGCCGCCCGTCGCCGTACCCGGGCAGCCCGGCAAGTACCTGACCTACACCGAAGGGAGGAATGCCGCGTGAGCGACAACCAGAAGCAAGACGACGACGGCAAGGGCCGCGGCCCCTCCCAAGCCTCCCAACTGGTCGCGCTTGCACGCGAGAAGTTCGAGTTCTTCATGTCAGAGGACGGACGCCCCTACGCCGTGAAGAAAGGCGGCCTGAACACCGTCTACGCCCTCCGCGGCAAGGCCGCCCTGCGCTCCCACCTGGCACGCATCTACACCGACGCGCACGGCGGCTCCGTACCCTCACAGTCCGCACTCGCGGACGCCATGACCGTGCTCGAAGGGCAGGCCGCAGAAGTCGAACCCCGCCAGCTGTCACTGCGCGTCGCCCGGCACTACGACCGCATCATCGTCGACCTCGCGACCCCCGAGGGGCGTTGCGTGTCCATCGGACCGGACGGCTGGCGGCGAGAGCCCATGGCACCCGTCCTGTTCCGGCGATCAGGTGCCATGAAACCGTTGCCCGAACCGATCAGTGATGGCGACGGACTCGCGCGGCTGCAAGACCTGCTGAACACCGACGACGAGGGTTTTCACCTGCTTGTCGCCTGGCTGGTCGCCTGCTTCATCCCTGATCTGCCGCACCCGATCCTCACGTTCCGAGGCGAGCAGGGCACCGGCAAGTCCTACGCGGCCAAGATGGTCATCGGCATCGTCGACCCGTCCGGGGCACCGAAGCGGACCGCGCCTCGAGACATCAAGGCATGGGCAACGCAGGCGTTCAACTCGTGGGCGCTGTGCCTCGACAACGTCTCGATCATTCCCGACTGGCTGTCAGACGCTCTGTGCCGGGCAGTCACCGGGGACGGCATCGTCGACCGGGCCCTGTACACCGACGACGACGTGGTGGTTCTGGAATTCAGGCGCGTGCTGGCCATGACCACCATCGACGCCGGAGCGTTGGCCGGCGACCTCGCCGAGCGTCTGGTGACCATCGAACTGCACACGATCCCCGACGCCAAGCGGCGCGAAGAGAACGAGATGGACCAGGCGTATACCGACGCGCACGCCGCCATCCTGGCCTCGCTGTTCGATCTGCTCGCCAAGGTGCTCAAGGTGCTGCCCGACGTGGTCCTGACCGAGCGTCCCCGCATGGCGGACTTCGCGCGCATCCTCGCGGCGGTCGACCTGGTGCAGGGCTGGAAGACCATCGACAGCTACAAGGCGAGCGCCCGCGATGCCGTGGCCGACGTCCTCGACGGCGAGCCGTTCGCGCAAGCCGTAGTCGCCCTCGTCGACGCGAGCCCTGCGGAAGGGCTGACGCTCACGACGCAGCAGATCCTCGACAGTGTCACCACGCCCGACAAGATGCCGAAGAAATGGCCCAAGGACTCGACGCGCGCCGGCGGGCAGCTCAAGCGGCTCGCTCCTGCCCTGCGCACGATCGGGATCGAGGTGGACGACTCGCAGCGCGGCCCGGCGCCGAAGCGTCAGCGGCTGTACAAGCTGACGGCATCAGCAGAGAGAAGGTCCGCTGCAGCGTCCACAGCGTCCAGCGGAGCCGAGAAAGTGCCTCTGACCAGTGGGAAAGGGGTGGACGCTGGCATGGACGCTGTAGCGTCCACCCCCTGCCCGGAGCAGCCCGGCATGGACGCTGTGGACGCTGCAATGGACGCTAGCAATTCTCCAGCGTCCATCTCTGGCACCACCGCTGACCAGCGGACTTACCCGGGAGTGGACGCTAGGGACGCTATGGACGCTGGAATGCGCCCACTCTCCAATGCCGCCACCGGCTACGGGCGTTCCCTCAGCCGCTCGGTCCCACTCTGCGCCAGCTGCAAAGAGCCGTTCGAGCCCTACGAACCCGGCCAGACCGCACACCCGGGATGTGAGGCCGCGTGAGCCGCGCCAAGCACCGGTGCGCCGTTTGTGACCGGCCGCTCAAGTCTGGCCGCGGCAGAGTCTGCGTCCGCGGTTGCGGTGCGCACCTCTGCCGGACCGTCCGCATCCCCCAGTGCACCGACGTGCACGGCGGGCAGTGCCCGCACCTCGAACTCCCCGAAGGGAACTGACCATGACGAAGGCAACCCCCGAATCCATCCGTGCCGAGCGTGACCGTGCCCTCGCCCGCGTCCGCGACCGGCGCGACCTCACCACCCAGGCCCGGCAGGTGTCTGTCGCCCGCATCCAGCAGGGCGCCGAGAAGAAGATGGCCGCCCTCCTGGAGGAGAACACCGCCAGCTACGAACGGCAGCGCGCCTTCCTTGAGCGCCGACTGTTCGGCGGTGAGGACTCCACCGGCTACAGCGCACTCAGCGCCCGCGACGCACGCGAGAAGGCCGCCAAGCTCGACGACCCCCGCGAAGCACAGGCCGCGTTCCAGAGGGCCCAGCGTGCGGGCGACACCGACATGGTCAAGGCCATCGCCGCCCACGCCGCCGACCTGTCACAGACGCCGATCCTCGGCGAAGCCTGGCAGCCCATCGTCTCCGCCTACGGCCAGACCTCGCCGAGCAAGGCCGGCACCTACAAGGAGCTCTCCGAACTGCGCAGGCCCAACACCGGAACCGACTGGAGCTACGCGCTCGACACACCCTCGGAACTCGGCAGGCTCTCCGTCGACCAGGTCATGCAGCTGGCAGGCAGCGACCTCACCGTCTACGGCAACGACGCAGCCTGACCCCTAGACCCGACGTCAACGGCACCATGCAGCTGCATCTTCACGGCTGACATGGACCGATGGTGACGAGCGGATCTCTGCTCGATCTCTTCCCGTGATGACTCACCAGCGTCGACCGCGGTCCGGTCGGCCCGACACCGTAGCCGCCAGCCGGCCGGACCGCACCCCTACCCCCACCCCCCACCGGGGGGCAGGGGCAAGGGCACAACGCGAGACGAAGATCAAAGCGTTGAAGCAACGAAGATCAGAGAACGAATCGAAGATCAACAATCGATTCGATCAACGATCAGAACAACATCAACAACAGCATCGAAGCGAGCTCGATGACACCGATCACGGACGTCGGCGCCGCACCCCTGAGACGCCATCGACCGGCCGATCGGACTACTGGACGATCACGCCCCTGACCAGGGGACATGCCCCTGACCAGGGGTTCTCAGGGATCGGGGCGTATAGCAGCTGACCCCGGCTGACACCTGAAACGGTCCTATGCGGCCCGCTGACCTGCACGTTTATTAGATCTGCTGACACCCTGTCAGCTATGGGAGGAGAACCACGATGGCCAGTCTGAGCATTGCCGCAGGTCAGGGCCCTGTATCCGTGACACCCGATGGTCTCGAGGAGTCGGGTACCCGGCTGTGGGAGTCCGTGGCCGGCGAGTTCGATCTCGACGTGCACGAGCAGCTGCTGTTGCTGCAGGCGTGCCGCACCGCCGATCTCCTGGACCGGCTGTCGCTGCAGGCGTGCCGGGCCCCGCTGACAGTGGAGAACGCCAAGGGCGACAAGGTGGCGAACCCGTTGGTGACGGAGCACCGGCAGCAGTCGCTGGTGCTGGCCCGCCTGTTGGCGTCCCTGCGGATGCCGTCTGGCGAGGAGGAGAGCCGGCCGCAGCGCCGCGGGGCAGCCCGTGGCTCGTATGGCGTGAGGTCGGCGGTGTGAGGCGCCGTCCGTCGCCTCCGGCGGGCATGCCGCCGCACGTGTCGGTGATGCAGCCGGAGCGGTACCGACGCCTGGCGGAGGCGTACCTCGAGGAGCGGCCCGACGACACGCGAGGGGCGGCTATGGCGGTGTGGCGGGCGTACCTGGTGGAGCGTCGGGCCTGGATGCGGGAGCACGGCGTGCGTCGGCATGTCGACGGCCGCGACACGCTGGGGACGCCTCGGCCGCCGTATGCGTGGGTGCGGGAGACGTTCGGCACGCCTCCGCTGCGGGAGCCGTGGTGAGACGCCGGAGCCATGACCCGGAGCTGATGCCGGAGTGTCTGAACCGGTTCGACTGGCGGGAGTGGCGACCGCCAGCCCCGGCAGGCCACCCGGATCCGTACTACGTCGAGTGGTACCTCGCTATGCACGACTGGCTGGAAGCCAAGGATGCATGGCTGGCCGGCGAGCCTGTACTGCTGCCGCCCGACCGCCCGTTGCCGGACCCAATCCCGTACACGGGGGTCCTGCCGGCCAAGTCGAGCTGGAAACCGCCGTATCCGGATGCCGTGGCCACGGCACCGGTACATCACAAGAATCAACCGCCGTACCCCACGAAGGAACGAGGTTGAGGCGGCAAGCAAGAGCATCAAGAAGCGTCCGCCGGCCCTGCCGGACGACCCGTCGCCGTTCTGCAGTGAGTGGTACCTGGCCAGGTTCGACTGGCAGGAGGCTCGAGAGGCTTGGTGTGCGGGCCGCGCCCAGTGCTGCTGCCGCCGGAGCGCCCGCTGCGGATCCGGTGGCGTACAAGCCGCCCTGGGGAAGTTGAGGAGAAAGGCTGCCATGCCGGACCCGATCAAGAAAATCACGCTGAAGAACGGCACAGTCCGCTATCGAACGGTCGTCGATGCCGGCCGCGACGAGAACGGCAAGCGCGTCCAGCTCACGATCACGAAGGACACGAAGACGGAGGTCAAGGAGGAGCGCGCCCGGATCATCTCCCAGCGCGCGGCTGGCACGTTCATCGCCCCCAGCAAGATGACGCTGGGGGAGTGGTTGGAGCAGTGGCTGGAGTACAAGCGGCGCGACGTCGAGGAGACGACGATTCGCACCTATCGCCTGGCCCTGGTGCACGTCGTCGACCGGCTCGGCCACCTGCGGCTGCAGGAGTTGACCGAGGACCACATCCAAGAGTTCGTGGACGAGGTGGTTACCAACGGCCGGCGACGCGGCGGAGAGCCGGGAACGCGACTCGCCGTCTCGACGGTCGAGGGCATCCTTACGCGGCTGCGGGAAGCGTTGGGGAGAGCGGTCGTCCGCAAGCTGATCGCAACGAGCCCAGCTCAGTATGTGCGTGTGGCGCTCGTCGACAAGAAGACCGACAAGCGGGACCGCGACAAGGTCAAGCCCTGGACGGTCGCCGAGGTGCAGACGATCGTCCGCGGCATGGAGCAGGACCGATTGTTCGCCCCGCTGCTCCTGTCCCTGATGGGACTTCGGCCGGCTGAAGTCTGCGGGCAGCGATGGACTGACGTCGACCTGAGTGCGGGCATTCTCGAGATCACGACCACGCGGACGATGATCGGCAATCACAGGGTGCTCGAGAAGGACACGAAGACAGCGTCCGGCGAGCGCGCTCTACCGCTGCCGCAGGGCCCATGGGAGGCGCTACGCCGATTCCGGGACCAGCAGGCCGCGGAGCGAGTGGCAGCAGGCGAGGCGTACACGGAGACGGGTTACATCGTCGTCAACGAACTCGGCATCCCGCTCAACACTCGGCAGCTAAGGGAGTACGCCTACCGCCTCATGCGCGCGCTGGGCCTGCGCCAGGTGCGTCTGTACGACGCGCGGCACTCCGTGCTGAAGGCACTGGCGGTGAGCGGCGTCCCGGACGTCATCCTCGCGGCGTGGGCTGGCCACACGAACGCAGCGTTCACCAAGCGGAAGTACGTCTCCATCGAGGCCGAGGACATGCGGGCGGCAGCCCTTGCTCTGGACGTCTTCCACGGTGCCCCCAACTAGCCCGTGTGAGAGATTGTGAGATTTGATCACCTGATTGCCGAGCTAAATGGCTAGTGACCTGCATATTTGATCTGCACCGTAGAACAGTGAGCAGAGTCTACTGGCGGTTTGTGCAGGCCAGCGCCGCGCCCTCGGTTGTGCGTTGCTACGAGAGACGACGAGAGACATTGGCGGGCGGCGCGGAGGCGGGCGACGGCGTGCCGGAAACCGGCCCCGGAACACGTGCGGGCACGGGGTGCCGGCGCGGAGACGGGCGGCGGTGCGGCGGAAACCGGCCGCCGGAGCACGTGCGGGTGCCGGCGCCGGGCGCGGACGCTGTGGACCGTACGGTCCAGGCCGCTATGGACGCCGCCGTAGCGGGCTGCTGAAGACGGCGGCCGTGACGGGCGGCTGTCGACGAGCGCCGGAGCAGGTGCGGGCACGGGGTGCCGGTGCCGGGCGCGGATGCTGTGGACCGTACGGTCCAGGCCGCTATAGACGTCGCCCTAACAGGCGGCTATCGACGGCGGCCGTGACAGGTGCCTATAGACGAGCGCCAGAGCAGGCCCCCGGAAGCGGCACCCGAGGACAGAGCGCCGGAGCAGGCCGCCGGACGCGCCATCCGAGGGCAGAGCACCGGACGCCGCATCCCAAGGCACAGCGCCGTACGCCGCATCCGAGGGCAGCACCCCAGCCGCCGGGGCCGGACGCGGTCCGGCCTACGCGAGCGGTGGCTCGTACGGCAGCAGCTCCGGGCGCTTCGCCGGTAGGCCGTCCCCCGAGGAGCGCCCGGTCAGCCGTCGTCCGATCCAGGGTCCCAGATGCCGCCGTGCGAACCGCAGGTCGCTCGCCCGTCGGGCCGCCCAGCCGGGGAGCAGGGCCGGCGGCAGCGGCGTCTGCCAGTCGTCCTCGGCCTCCAGGCCGAGGGTCTGCCACACCGCCTCCGCGACCCGCCGGTGCCCCTCGCCCGTCAGATGGAGTCGGTCCACGTCCCACATCCGCTGGTCGGAGAGGGCGGCCGACCCGTACAGGTCCACGACCAGCGCGCCGTGGCGCTCGGCCAGCTCGTCGACGTACGAGAAGAGCTCCTCCATGCGCGGGCGGAAGCGCTCCAGCACCGGGCCGGTGCGGCCGGGGCTGCGCATCAGCACCAGCTGCTCGCAGGCCGGGGCGAGCCGCTCCACCGCCTCCTCCAGGAGGCCGCGCACGCGCCCCATGTCGCACTTGGGCCGCAGGGTGTCGTTGAGCCCGCCGACCAGAGTGATCAGGTCCGGCTTCATCGCCGCGGCCGCCTCGACCTGCTCGTCGACGATCTGACCGATCAGCTTGCCGCGCACGGCGAGGTTGGCGTACCGGAATCCCGGCGTATGGGCGGCCATCCGGCCCGCGAGGAGATCCGCCCAGCCGCGGTACGAGCCGTCTGGCAGCAGGTCGGACATGCCTTCGGTAAAGGAATCGCCGACTGCGCAAAAACTGGTGTATTTGGCATTGATCTCCATGGCGGAGCGATACTACCGCGCGGTAAGGTCCCTCGGTTCCGTACCGGGAGGGGAGCTCTGTGAGTGACGCGCTGCTGAACGCTCTGGCCGAGGCTCTGGCCGACGTCGTGACCTCGATCGACACCTGCGACGACGGTGTCCTGGACCCGGACACCGCGGTGAAGTGGATGGAGACCACCGGCTACCTCCTCGACCGGCTGCCGCCCGCCGACCGGCGCGCGCTCGCCCGGCTCTTCAGGCGCGCGGCCGCCCGCCAGCCCGACGGCGCGTGGCGCGAGGACCTGCTGCGCATACCCGAGGGCTTCGGCCTCGACGACGACCAGCACGAGCTGTACTGCGACGCGGTCGAGGAGCGCACCCGCCGGTTCGTGGAGACCGTGCGGAACGTGGACCCGGCGACGCCCGTGCCGACCTGTCCCGGCTGGACCTTCGCCGACCTGGTCGAGCACCACGGCGCGACGCACCGCTGGGTCGAGCACCTCGTGCGCATCCGTGCCTCCGAGCGCGTCTGGTCGCGGGACGTCCCGCTGGAGCTGCCCGAGGCGCCGGACGCGTATCCGGACTGGCTGGCCCGCAGCGCCGAGGCCGCCCTGCGCACGCTGCGCGCAGTCGACCCCGAGACGCCGATGTGGTCCCACGGCGCGGACCAGCGGGTGGGGTTCTTCCCCCGGCGGCTGCTGTTCGAGGCGATCGTCCATCTCGCCGACGCCGAGCTCGCGCTGGGCGTCGAGCCGCGCATCGAGCCCGCCACGGCGGCCGACGGGATCGAGGAGTTCCTCGAGAACCTGCCGCACTTCTCGTGGGTGGCGGAGCCCGTCGGCGCGCTCGCCGAGGGCTCGATCCGGCTGCTGGCCGCCGACACCGGCGCGGCCTGGACGGTCGGCTTCGGTCCCGGCGGGTTCGCCTGGACGAAGAGCGCGGGCGCGTCGGACGCCGCCGTCGAGGCGGCGAGCGGCGACCTGCTGCTCTTTGTCTACGGCCGTCGGCGCCCGGAGGACGCGCGCCTGACCGTCTCGGGCGACCGCGCGGTCCTCGACGCCTGGCTCGGCGCGGCCGCGCTGTAGAACGGGCGCTGCACGGACGGCGGACGAGCCGGCACGCCCACCCGCCCCCGCACCAGGACGCCTCAGCCGCCCGGACGGGACCTCTCGGCGGCCTGGCCGAGAACCCCGGACCGGGCCGCCGCGCCCAGCGGGCTAGTCGGGCCTGCCGACCAGTTCGCGCAGCACGTCCTCCATCGTCACCAGGCCCTCCGGCGTGCCGTCGTCGTCCAGGACCGCCGCCAGATGCGTACGGCTGCGGCGCATCGCGGTCAGTACGTCGTCGAGCGGGGTCGCGGCCCGCACCCGTGCGATGGGGCGCAGCGCCGTGACCGGGAAGGGCACCTCGCGCGGGGTGGCGTCCAGCGCGTCCTTCACATGGAGATAGCCGAGAATCCGGCGTCCCTCGTCCACGACCGGGAAGCGCGAGAACCCCGACTCGGCCGACAGCTGCTCCAGCTGCTCGGGCGTGGTCCCGGCCCGGGCGTACACCACCCGCTCCACCGGCATCACCACATCGCGCACCGGCCGCCGGCCCAGCTCCAGCGCGTCGCGCAGCCGCCCGGCCGCCCGGTCGTCGAGCAGCCCCGCGTCGCCGGCGTCGCGCACCAGCCGGGCCAGCTCGTCGTCCGAGAACGTGGCGGACACCTCGTCCTTGGTCTCCACGCGCAGCAGCTTCAGCAGGCTGTTGGCGAACGCGTTGATCATGAAGATCACCGGCCGCAGCGCCCGCGCCAGCGTCACCAGCGGCGGGCCGAGCAGCAGCGCGGTCCGGGTGGGCTCCGCCAGCGCGATGTTCTTGGGCACCATCTCGCCGAGCAGCATGTGCAGATAGGTCGCGAGCGCCAGCGCGATGACGAACGAGATCGGATGGACCAGGCCGTGCGGCACGCCCAGCGCGTCGAAGACCGGCTCCAGCAGATGCGCGATGGCCGGCTCGGCGACGATGCCGAGCACCAGGGTGCACAGCGTGATGCCCAGCTGGGCGGCCGCCAGCAGCGCCGAGACGTGCTCCAGGCCCCACAGGACGCTGCGCGCCCGGCGGTTCCCGGCCTCCGCCTCCGGCTCGATCTGGCTGCGGCGTACAGAGATCAGGGCGAACTCAGCCCCGACGAAGAAGGCGTTGACGACCAGCGTCAGAAAACCCACGAGCAGCTGGATCGCGATCATCGGCCGGCCTCCTCGACGTCGTCGTCCGACGCGAGGGGCGCGTGCATCAGCACCCGCGCCGCGCGCCGCCCGGAGGCGTCCACCACATCCAGCCGCCAGCCCGCCAGATCGATCCGGTCGCCCGCGGCGGGGATGCGCCCCAGCTCGTTGGCGACCAGGCCGGCGAGCGTCTCGTAGGGACCGTCGGGCACCCGCAGCCCGACCCGTTCCAGCTGGTCGGTGCGGGCGGCGCCGTCCGCCGACCACAGGGCGCGGCCGTCCGCGTCCTCGCCGGTCTGGGCGAGGTCCGGCGTCTCGTGCGGATCGTGCTCGTCGCGCACCTCGCCGACGACCTCCTCGACGATGTCCTCCATGGTCACGACGCCGGCGGTGCCCCCGTACTCGTCGATGACCACGGCCATCGTCGAGCGGCCCGACAGCCGGTCGAGCAGCCGGTCCACGGTCAGCGTCTCCGGCACCAGCAGCGGCTCGCGCAGCAGCTCCGAGACGCGGCGGCGGACGCGCTCCTCGGCGGGGACCGCCAGCACGTCCTTGATGTGCGCGACGCCGACGACGGTGTCGAGGCTGCCGCGGTAGACGGGGAAGCGGGACAGACCGGTGGCGCGGGTGGCGTTGGCGACGTCCTCCGCCGTGGCCTGCACGTCCAGCGCGGTGACCTGCACGCGCGGGGTCATGACGTTCTCCGCGGTCAGCTCGGCCAGATTCAGGGTGCGGACGAACAGCTCGGCGGTGTCCGCCTCCAGCGCGCCCTCCTTGGCGGAGTGGCGGGCGAGCGCGACCAGTTCCTTCGGGCTGCGGGCGGAGGCCAGCTCCTCGGTCGGCTCCATGCCGATCCGCCGCAGAATGCGGTTGGCCGTGTTGTTGAGATGGCTGATCAGCGGCTTGAAGGCGGCGGTGAAGACCCGCTGCGGCGTGGCCACGGCCTTCGCCACGGCCAGCGGCGAGGAGATCGCCCAGTTCTTGGGGACCAGCTCGCCGACGACCATCAGCACGATGGTGGACAGGGCGGTGCCGATGACCAGCGCGACCGACGCGGCCGCCGAGGGGGACAGGCCGAGGGCCTCGACAGGACCGCGGATCAGCTTGGCGACGGACGGCTCGGCGAGCATGCCGACGATCAGATTGGTGACCGTGATGCCGAGCTGAGCACCGGAGAGCTGGAAGGTGAGGCCGCGTACGGCCTTGAGGGCGCTCGCGGCGCCCCGCTCGCCGCGCTCGACGGCCCGTTCGAGGTCGCCGCGCTCGACGGTGGTGAGGGAGAACTCCGCGGCGACGAAGGCTCCGCAGGCGAGCGCGAGCAGCACCGCTACCAGGAGCAGGAGCACTTCCGTCATCGGTTCACCTCCGTCCCATGATCGGGCAGGGTCAGGAGGTTTGCGCGATGTCGGCAACTAGGAGGCTCGCCCATGGGCGGACGCTCACACCTTTCGTACAGGAGAGGGACGATGATGCACACATAGTAAAGGACCGGCAAAGGCGTGGGCCCCCGCAGGGCCCGGTGCGCAACCCGGCCCCCTGGGGCAAGCCGCTCGCGTCAGGCGAACGGCTTCACCCAGCGTCGCCAGTGGTCCTCGCGACGGTAGCCCGCGGCCGCCCACGCGTGCTGCGCACGCTCGTTGGCCTCCAGCACCATCGCGTCGCCGCGCCTGCCGCCCACCGCCGCGAACCGCTTCTCGGCCGCGTCGAGCAGCGCCGACGCGATGCCGCGGCGGCGGTGCGAGGGCAGCACGGCGAGCCGGTACAGCGAGCAGCGCCAGCCGTCGTACCCGGCGACGACCGAGCCGACCAGCACGCCGTCGCACTCGGCCAGGATCAGCGCGTCGGGGTCGCGGGCGATCAGCCGGGCGACCCCGTCCACGTCGTCGGTGATGCTCGTGCCCTCCGCGGCCTGCCGCCAGAAGGCGAGGACGGCCTCGGCCTCGTCGGCGGCCGCGGTCCGTATCCGTACGTCGATCATGGCGGGAGCCAAGCACGGCCCGCGGCGGCCCCGCCACCGGCTTTCACAGTCCGAGACCGGGTCCGGCTCACGCGCCGCGCAGCTCCTCCATCACCGGCCCGAAGGCCTCCAGACACGGATCGAGGACGGTGAGATACGAGAATCCGTACCGCTCCCGCTGCGCCCGCAGCTGGTCGGCGATCTCCTGCACGGTGCCGACGGCGAGCAGCGGCAGGTCCAGCACCTGCTCCAGGCTCATGTGCGGGACCAGCGCCAGCAGGTCCTGCACCGCGGCCTCGCGGTCGTCGGTGATCTCGACGTGCTGGATGAGCAGATTCAGCTCGGGCGCCTCGGCGCGCCCCGCGACCAGCCTGCGGAGGGCGGCGATCCGCTCGTCCAGCTGCTCGGCGGTGAGCACCTTCATCCCGTCCGGGGACTCGCGCGCGCCGGTGAACGCCACGACCTCGGCGTGCTCCACCGCGAGCCTCAGCACCCTGTCGCCGTTCCCGCCGATCAGCAGCGGCGGACGGGGGCGCTGCACGGGCCGCGGCATGTGCTCCTCGTCGCGCAGCAGCCCCTCCAGCTCCTCGACCGTGCGCCGCAGCAGGTCGACGCGCTGCCCGGCCGGGAGGAACGGCAGGCCCGCCCGGTCGTGCTCCTCCCGTACATAGCCGGTGCCCAGGCCGACCTCCAGCCGGCCTCCGGTCAGCGCGTCGACGGTGGCGATCTCGCGGGCCAGCAGCGCGGGGTTCCAGAAGCCGACGTTGAGCACGAAGGCGCCCAGGCGCGGCCGTTCGGTCGCCTCCGCGGCGGCGACCAGCGCCGGGAACGGCGCGACCATCCCCAGATGGTCGGGCACCTGGATCACGTCGTAGCCGAGCTCTTCGGCGCGCCGGCACTTCGCGCGCCACTCCTCGCCCTCGGCGGGCGTCACCATGTTCACCGCGAAACGGAACGGCCTGGCCATGCACCCTCCCGGTGCGGTCGTGTCGTCTACCCGCCTACCCTTCCTCGTCTACCCGCCTACTCGTACTCGCCTACCCGGTTCACTCTTTCCCGCGTCTCCTCGTGCTCCCGCGTCTCCTCGTGCTCCCTCGTCTACTCGTGCGCGATCGCGGCGAGCACGTTCATCCGCGAGGCCCGCAGCGCCGGGAGCACCGCCGCCGCGAGGCCCACCACCACAGAGCCGACCACCACCGCCGCCACCGTGCCCCACGGCACGGCGAACGCGGTCAGTCCCTCCAGCGCCAGCACCCGCTGCACCGCCACACCCCACACCAGGCCGAGGCCGAGGCCCAGCAGCGCGCCGAAGACCGCGATCATGACCGACTCCAGCCGGATCATGCGCCGCAGCTGGACCCGGGAGAGTCCGATCGCGCGCAGCAGCCCGATCTCCCGGGTCCGCTCCACGACCGACAGCGCGAGCGTGTTGACCACGCCCAGCACGGCGATCACGATCGCCAGCCCGAGCAGCGCGTACACCAGATAGAGCATCACGGCGATCTGCTGGCGGATCAGCTCCTTGTAGTCGGCCTGGTCCCGCACCTGCACCTGCGGATAGGGGGCGAGCGCCGTCTCCAGCCCGCGGCGCAGCTCCGCCGCGTCGCCGCCGCCCGCCGCGTTGACGTACAGCGCGGCCTCCTGACCGCCCGGCTGGTACTTCTCGACGGTGGCCAGCCCCATGAACAGGCCGCCCTCCATCCCCGGGCCGCCGCTCTGATCCATGTCGGTCAGCGCGCCGACCGTCAGCCGCGCCCGGGCTCCGCCCGCGAACTCCGCGGGCAGCACGGACCCGACGCGGACCTTGTGCTCGGCCGCGTAGTCCTTGTCCATCGCGATGCTGTCGGGCGCCAGGGCCGCCTTCGTGTCGCCGGCGGCGTACTGGATCCGCGCGGCCTCGTCCAGCTGGGGGTCGTAGCCCGAGGCGGTCGACTCGATCCGCTTTCCGTCCGGCAGGGTCAGCGCGATCGCGGCGAAGCGCTGCCGTACGACCGTCCCGGCCGCCTCCACCCCCCTCACCTTCTCGGTGATCTCCTGGGGGAACGGCTGGAAGCTGCTGTTCTGCACGACGAAGTCGGCGCCCAGCGTCCGGTCGATCTGGTCGTCGAACGACGCGGTCATCGAGGCGCTGGCGATGGACAGCCCGCCCACCAGCGCGAGCCCCACCATCAACGCGGCCGCGGTCGCGCCCGTACGCCGTGGATTGCGCAGCGCGTTGCGCTGGCTCATCCGCCCCACCGGGCCGAACACCTTGGGGAACGCAGCGCCGAGCACCCGGATCACCGGCCGCACCAGCAGCGGCCCGGCCACCACCGTCGCGACGAGCGTCAGCACCACGCCGAGCCCCAGCAGCGAGGAGGCGGTCGCGGTCTTGTCGCTGACCGCGCACCCGACCAGCGCTGCCGCGCCCGCGGCCCCGACGACTCCGCCCGCGATCGCGCGGACCTTCAACGGCCGTCCCACGCCCGCGACCTCGGCGTCCGAGAGCGCGGCCATGGGAGAGACCCGGCCCGCCCGCCTGGCCGGCAGATACGCGGCGACGAAGGTGACGCCGACGCCCACCGCGTACGCGGACACCGGCGTCGCCACGCCGACGACCATCTCGGCGGCGCTCAGATTCATCCCGAGCAGGCCCATCAGCTCGATCAGCCCGGCCGCGAGGCCGACGCCGGCGGCCAGCCCCAGCGTCGAGCCGACGACCCCCAGCAGCAGCGCCTCGGTCAGCACCGAGCGGCGCACCTGGCGGCGGTCCGCGCCGAGCGCCCGCAGCAGCCCCAGCTCCCTGGTCCGCTGGGCGATCAGCATCGAGAAGGTGTTGACGATCAGGAACACGCCGACCAGGACGGCGACGCCGGCGAAGCCCAGCATCACCCACTTGACGACGTCGAGGAACCCGCCGAGCTGAGCGGTGGCGGACTCGGCCTGCTCGTCGGCGGTGCGCAGTTCGTACGCGCCGCCCAGCTCGGCCGCGACGCGCTGCTTGAGCACCTCGTCCGAGACGCCGTCGGCGGCGTCCACCTCGATCGAGGTGGCGAGCCCGGACTTGCCCAGCAGCTTCGTCTGGGCGGTCGGGGTGTCCAGGTAGAGCAGCGCGGCGCCGGGGTTGGTGGTGGTGAAGGCAGCGATGCCGACGATCTCGACCTTGAAGGAGCCGGGCTGCGCGAGGACGGTGAGGCTGTCGCCGATGCTCACCTTGTTCTTGTCGGCGGTGTCCTTGTCGAGCAGCGCCTCGCCGGACCCGCTCGGCTCGCGTCCGCTGGTCAGCTTCACCGGACTGCGCTCGGTGATGTTCCAGTTGACGGCGATGGTGGGCGCGCCGGTCGTCGGGCCGACCGGCTCGTTCTTCCCGTCGACGACCGTGATGTTCTCGACGGACGCCTCGACATGGGCGGCGGCCACGCCGTCGACGGAGGCGACGCGGTCGGCGAGCGCGGCGGGCAGCGTGCGGACGACTCCCGTCGGCAGGCTCTCGGAGACGCCCTCCTTGGGACTGACCGTGACGTCCGCGGACGTCGAGGCGAACAGCCGGTCGAACGTGCGCGAGACCGTGTCGGAGAAGATCAGGCTGCCGCTGACGAAGGCGACCGAGAGCAGCACCGCCAGCGCCGACAGCAGGAGCCGTCCCTTGTGCGCGAAGAAGCTGCGCAGCGTCGTCTTCAGCATCGCGGGCTCAGCCCTTGCTCAGCGGGTCGGCGCCGCCGGACGGGGCTCCGGGGGACGGGGCGTCGGGGGAGTGGGCGCCGGAGGAGGACGGGCCGCCGCCGGAGAACAGGCGCATACGGTCCAGGACCGCCTCGGCCGTCGGGTCGGGCATGACGTCGACGATCTGCCCGTCCGCGAGGTAGATCACCAGGTCGGAGTGGGCGGCCGCGCCCGGGTCGTGGGTCACCATGACCACGGTCTGCCCCAGCCGGTCGACGGCCTCGCGCAGGAACGCGAGCACTTCCGCGCCCGCGCGGGAGTCGAGGTTGCCGGTGGGCTCGTCCGCGAAGATCAGCTCGGGACGGGAGGCCAGCGCCCGGGCGCAGGCCACGCGCTGCTGCTGCCCTCCGGACAGCTGCGAGGGCCGGTGCCCCAGCCGGTCGCGCAGCCCGAGCGTGTCGATCACCTGGTCCACCCACTCCTTGTCGGGTCTGCGTCCCGCGATGTCCATGGGGAGCGTGATGTTCTCCGCGGCGTTCAGCGTGGGCAGCAGGTTGAAGGCCTGGAACATGAAGCCGATCCTGTCCCGGCGCAGCCGGGTGAGCTCGCGCTCCTTGAGGCCGGTGATCTCCGTGTCGCCGAGCCAGACCTGTCCGGCGGACACGGTGTCGAGCCCGGCGAGGCAGTGCATCAGGGTGGACTTTCCGGAGCCGGACGGACCCATGACCGCGGTGAACCGGCCGCGTGAGATGTCGACGTCGACCGAGTCCAGCGCGCGCACAATGGTTTCGCCCGTGCCGTACGCCTTGGTCAGCGCCCGTGCGCGCGGCGAGCGGCGCGTCCGCGGCCTGGCCGTGGGCTTGTGCAGTGGCAGGTGTGGACAAGACCGCCTCCCGGGTCGTGGCCGCGGCGACGGCGCCGCTGCGGCTCCCGTACAGGAGGCGAGGGTAGGTGGGTCCCGGCGGATCCGGTATCCCTCGTAGGGCCGGTCCTCAGGTTCTGTGTAAGGGGCACGGGAGTACGGGCGCGGAGTTTGGCCTTGCCGGTGCTAGCGTCAGCGCGCTAGCTTATGGATGTGGCGAAGACTCAGCTGAACGTGAGAGTGGACGAGACCACCGCGGAGGCCGCCCGCCAGCGGGCCCTCCAACGCGGGATGAGCGTGAACCGCTATATCGAGGAGCTCGTCAAACAGGACGCGGGCGAGGTGGGACGCACGTTCGTGGACGCCGCGGCCGACTTCATGAAGAGCTACGAGTCGGTGTTCGCGGAGGAGTTCGGCGCGGAGCACGGCACGGGCAAGCGTTGAGCCTTCAGATCGACCTCGCCTGGCTGCTCATGATCGCCGAGCATAAGACCCCCGGAGACCCGCAGGTCAGCGACTGGGGCGCGCTCGTGGCCGCGGTGAGCCGCCACGAGGCGGAGATATTCGGCATCCCGGTCTACAGCGATCCGCACGCCCGCGCCGCGGCCCTGCTCCAACTGCTGCTCCACATCCCCGCGCTGGAGCACTCCAACGCCATGTTCGCCTCCGCCGTCGCGTACGGCTATCTGGTGGCCTGCGGACTGAAAGTCGTCACCTCGCCCGAACAGGTGCGGGACCTGGCGCGGCTGGTCAAGGACGGCAAGGCGGACGTGCGCGTCATCGCGGCCGAGCTGCGCCAGTGGAGCCAGTGACCGGCGCGTAGCGCACCCGCCCTGACCGACCCGCGGCGCACCGCCCGGCCGCTCCCGGGCCCTGGCCGGCGTACGTCGCCCTAGCCGGCGTACGTCGCGTCGTCGACGACGACCGGCCGGCGCGCCACGCCCAGCACACAGGACGAGGACGGCATCTGAAGCCCGCGCTCCGGCACCCGCAGCCTGCGGTAGAGCCCGAGCTCGAAGCCCGCGTCCTCGATTGCGGCGATGGTGTCGCGAGAGGTATGACAGCCGCCGAAGAGCAGCGGCCACACCGTACGGTCCAGAACCCGCTGGGTCCGCGCCATGCCCGGCCTCTCGGCCAGCCCGTGCTCGAAGAACCGCAGCTCGCCGCCGGGGCGCAGGACCCGCTTGATCTCGGCCAGCGCGCGCGGCAGATCCCGTACGGAGCACAGCACCAGGGACGCGACCGCCGCGTCGAACGCCTCGCTCTTGACCGGCAGCGCCTCGGCCGCGCCCGGCACCACGTCCACCGGGACGTCCGTGTGCCGCGCGGCCTGGGCCGCCAAGTGCCGCAGGCTGCGCTCCGGTTCGAGGGCGACGACCTCGGAGACGGCCGCGGGGTAGTGCGCGAAGTTCAGCCCGTTGCCGGCGCCGACCTCGATGACTCGGCCGGAGAGGCCGGCGAGCAGCTCCTCGCGGTGGGCGGCGATGCCCGCGCTGGTGTCGGCGGACACGCTGAACCGGGCGTAGAAACGGGCGAACACCGGATGGTGGACGGCGTCGGGCGGCACGGCGGTACGGCGGCGCAGGGGCATTGCGGGCCTCCTAGCAGCGACGGGGTGCGCTCACCGTCATTGTCCCCCGGGCTGCACGAAGCAGAACTCGTTCCCCTCGGGATCCGCCAGGACCTGGAACCGTCCCTGCTCGTCGGCGACGACCGCGCCGAGGCGCACGGCGCCGAGCCGTACCGCCTCGTCCGCGGCCGCGTCGACGTCGCCTGCGTCGAGGTCGAGGTGGAGCCGGTTCTTCGCGGACTTGCCCTCGGGCACACGCTGGAAGGCGACCCGGACGCCGCCGGGCGGATCGACGTACGACCAGTCCGCCCCGCGGTCGACGGGATCGCCGCCGAGCAGGCCCGCCCAGAACCGGACCAGGCGTGCCGGGTCGTGGCAGTCGAAGACGATCTCGTCGATCCGTGCGCGCATGGCGGTCAGCGTACGGCCGCGAACTCCTCGGCGAACGCGTCGGCGTCCCACGACCCGCCGAGGGCGGGCGCGAGCCAGCCGGCCGCGCGGGCCTGGAACGCGTCGGCCGACAGCGCGCCGGCCCCCTGCGGAACCGCCCCGAGCAGCGGCGCGCCGGCCGACTCGGGCAGGTCCGCGAGGTTGCACCGCGACGCCAGGTCCGGCGCGTCGGGCCAGCTGCCGACGACCACGCCGAGCTGCTCCAACTGCCGTGCCCGCAGAGCCTCCCCGGTCAGCGCGGCCGCGTTGAGCGTCCCGAGCCCGGCGGTGACGACGACGAGCACGGGCGCGCCGAGCAGCCGGGCCACGTCGGCGAGGGTCGCCCCGTCGTCGTCGAGCCGTACGAGCAGCCCGCCCGCGCCCTCGACGAGGACGAGGTCGTGCTCGACGGCCAGCTTGGCGACCGCGTCGGCCACCTGCTGGGGCCGCACGGGCGCCATCTTGGCCCGTCGCGCCGCGGTGTTCGCGGCGAGCGGCTCGGGGAACCGCGCCAGCTCCACCCCGGTGACGTCCCCGGCGAGCCGGGCCACCTCCGCCACGTCCCCCGGCTCCCCGGGGGCGACCCCGGTCTGCGTGGGCTTGACGACGGCCACCGACCGCCCCTGAGCCCGCGCGGCCGAGGCGACCGCGGCGGTGACGACGGTCTTGCCGATCTCGGTCCCGGTCCCGCTGACGACGATCACGCCCATGTCAGCCCGCCTTCGCCGCGGCGCAGACGCCCCTGCATACCCGCTCCAAGTCCTCGTCCCCCGTCACATAGGGAGGCATCACGTACACCAGATCCCGGAACGGGCGTAGCCACACGCCCTCCCGGACGGCCGCCTCCGTGGCCGCGGCCATGTCCACCTCGTGGTCCAGCTGGACGACGCCGATTCCGCCCAGCACGCGCGTCTCGCGCACGCCCGGCAGCTCCTCGGCCGGCGCGAGACCCTCCCGCAGGCCCGCCTCCAGGCGCTTGACCTCCTGCTGCCAGTCCTGGCCCAGCAGCAGGTCCAGCGAGGCGCAGGCCACCGCCGCAGCCAGCGGGTTGGCCATGAACGTCGGGCCGTGCGCCAGGACCGGGACCTCGCCCTGCGAGATCCCGTCCGCCACCCGCGGGGTGCACAGCGTCGCCGCCATCGTGAGGTAACCGCCCGTCAGGGCCTTCCCCAGGCACATCACGTCCGGCGAGACACTCGCCTGCTCGGCCGCGAACAGCGTGCCCGTGCGGCCGAAGCCCGTCGCGATCTCGTCGAAGACCAGCAGCACGTCGTTCTCGTCGCACGCCTCGCGCAGCACCCGCAGATACTCGGGCGAGTGGAAGCGCATCCCGCCCGCGCCCTGCACCACCGGCTCCACGATGACGGCGGCCAGCTCGTCGGCGTGGCGTGCGATGAGCGCGCGCAGCTCGTCCGCGTAAGGCTCCTGGAAGTCGACCGGAGGCTCCGGAGCGAAGATCTGCTGCGGCAGCACCCCCGCCCACAGCCCGTGCATCCCGCCCTCGGGGTCGCACACCGACATCGGCTGCCAGGTGTCGCCGTGGTAGCCGCCGCGCCAGGTCAGCAGCCGCTGCTTGGCCGGGCGGCCCACCGAGCGCCAGTACTGCACGCACATCTTCACCGCGACCTCGACGGCCACGGAGCCCGAGTCGCAGAGGAAGACGTGCTGCAGGGGCGCCGGCGTGATCTCGACCAGCCGGGTCGCCAGCCGCACGGCGGGCTCGTGCGTGAGCCCGCCGAACATCACATGGCTCATCCGGTCCAGCTGGGCGCGCGCCGCCTCGTTGAGCACCGGGTGGTTGTAGCCGTGGACGGCAGACCACCACGACGACATGCCGTCGACCAACTCGCGCTGCCCGTGCACGGGTTCGGCCAGCCGCAGCCGTACTCCGGACGCGGACTCCACGATCAGCGGGTCCGTACGGCCCGGCATGGGGCCGTACGGGTGCCAGACGTGCGCCCGGTCAAGGGCCAGCAGCTCGCCCGGCGCCAGCTCAGGCATTGGGCGCCACGTCCGTGCCCGCGCCGCGACGTCGCACCGCCACCAGGTCCGTACGCGCCGCCGGCGCCGCCGCCGTCGCCGCTGGGGCCTCGGGCGCGCCGC
>NZ_JBFAYB010000056.1:0-15276 GCF_040681075.1 Streptomyces sp. NPDC051907
CCAGACCGCGCCCGCCCGCACTACCCCGCCGCACGCGCCACCGCGCGGCGCGCCCGCACTCCCCCGCCGCACGCGCCACCCGCGCCGCCCGCACGCGCCACCCGCGCCGCCCCGCCTCAGCCGCGGCGGTCCAGCGCCTCCAGCGCACGTCGCGCCCACCCGTGCGTACGCACGAGCCCGGCCAGCGTCGTCACGCCGCGCGTGATGTCCGCGAACGCCTTCCACGCGGGGCGGAACCCCGTGATCACCGCGTGCAGCAGCCCCGGACGGCGTTCGAAGACGGTGAGCATCCGCCGCCCGACGCCCATCTCCACGCCCAGCCCCGCCTTGATGGCGAACGCGTAGTTCAGCGCCTGCCGACGGGCGTCCACGGCGTCGTGAGCCTCGGAGATCCGCACCGCCCACTCCCCGGCGAGCCGCCCCGACCGCAGCGCGAAGGAGATCCCCTCACGGGTCCACGGCTCGAGCAGCCCCGCCGCGTCCCCGCACACCAGCACCCGGCCGCGCGAGAGCGGCGAGTCGTCGCTGCGGCAGCGGGTCAGATGGCCCGAGGAGACCTCCGCCTCGAATCCGGAGAGTCCCAGACGCGCGATGAAGTCCTCCAAGTAGCGCTTGGTCGCCGTGCCCTCGCCGCGGGCCGAGATCACTCCGACCGTGAGCATGCTGCCCTTGGGGAACACCCAGCCGTAACTCCCGGGCATCGGGCCCCAGTCGATGAGCACCCGTCCGGCCCAGTCCTCCGCCACCGTCGGCGGGACCGGAATCTCCGCCTCGAGCCCGAGGTCCACCTGGTCGAGCTTGACGCCGACGTGCGCTCCTATCCGGCTGGCGCTGCCGTCCGCGCCGACGACCGCCCGCGCCAGCACCCTCTCGCCGTCCGCCAGCACCACCGCGACCGTGCGCCGGTCGGGCACGGCGGGGCCGTGCTGCTCGACGCGGGAGACCGTCGCACCGGTGCGCAGCACCGCGCCGGCCTTCTGCGCGTGCTCGACCAGATGCGCGTCGAAGTCGGCCCGGTTGACGAGCCCGAAGAGCATCCGCTTGGAGCGACGCGTGCGCGCCAGCTTGCCGTTGAGGGAGAACGTGACCGCGTGCACCCTCTCCCGCAGGGGCAGCTCGAAGCCGGGCGGCAGGCTGTCGCGCGAGGGGCCGATGATCCCCCCGCCGCAGGTCTTGTAGCGGGGCAGCTCGGCTTTCTCCAGCAGCAGCACCTGGCGGCCCGCCACCGCCGCCGCGTAGGCGGCGGACGCCCCCGCCGGCCCACCGCCGACCACGACCACGTCCCACACCGGCTCGCCGTGCTCGCCCACGGCGTCTGCGTTCTCGCTGCTCACGATCTGCTTCCGCTCCTGATCCGCGCGTGACCATGTTCTCGACGGCATCCTACGGCGCGGTCGCTTCCAGCCCCGTGGGAGGATCAACCACACCTTCGCCGTACACATATCGCACAACGTCGCACCCACAAGGAGCGTGCCCATGACCGCCCATCCGATCGCCGAGACCGTCGCCTCGCTCATGCCCCGCGCCAAGGCGGAGCTGACGGAGCTGGTGGCCTTCCAATCGGTGGCGGACGAGGCGGTGGCGCCCCGCAGCGAGTGCGAGGGCGCCGCGCGGTGGGTGGCGGACGCCCTGCGCGCCGAAGGGTTCGAGGACGTCGCGCTCCTGGACACCCCTGACGGCTCGCAGTCGGTGTACGGACTGCTCCCCGGCCCCGAGGGCGCGCCGACCGTCCTGCTCTACGCCCACTACGACGTGCAGCCGAAGCTGGACGAGTCCGCGTGGCTGACTCCGCCGTTCGAGCTGACCGAGCGGGACGGCCGCTGGTACGGCCGCGGCGCCGCCGACTGCAAGGGCGGGTTCATCATGCATCTGCTCGCCCTGCGCGCCCTGAAGGCCAACGGCGGCGTCCCCGTCTCCGTGAAGGTGATCGTGGAGGGCTCGGAGGAGCAGGGCACCGGCGGTCTGGAGCGGTACGCCGAGGCGCACCCGGCGCTGCTGGCCGCCGACGCCGTCGTGATCGGCGACACCGGCAACTTCCGCGTCGGCCTGCCGACGGTGACGGCGACCCTCCGCGGCATGACCATGATCCGCGTGCAGATCGACACCCTCGAGGGCAACTTGCACTCCGGCCAGTTCGGCGGGGCCGCGCCCGACGCGCTCGCGGCGCTCATCCGCGTACTGGACTCGATGCGGGCCGAGGACGGCTCGACGGTGATCGACGGAATCCCCGCGGACGCGCGGTGGGAGGGACTCCAGTACCCGGAGGGCGAGTTCCGCAAGGACGCCAAGGTCCTCGACGGCGTCGGCCTGACGGGCGGGGGCACGGTCGCCGACCGTATCTGGGCCCGCCCGGCCGTCACCGTCGTCGGCATCGACTGCCACCCGGTGGCCGGCGCGACGCCGTCCATCCCGGCCAGCGCCCGGGCCCAGATCAGCCTGCGGGTGCCGCCCGGCCAGGACGCGGCGGAGGCGACGAAGCTGCTGTTCGCCCACATCGAGAAGCACACGCCGTGGAACGCGCGGGTGTCGCTGGAGCAGGTCGGCCAGGGCCAGCCGTTCCAGGCGGACGTCACCAGCCCGGCGTACACCTCGATGGCCGAGGCGATGGCGGTGGCGTACCCGGGCGAGGAGATGCAGGCCTCGGGCATGGGCGGCTCGATCCCGCTGTGCAACACCCTCGCGGCCCTCTACCCCGAGGCGGAGATCCTGCTGATCGGTCTGAGCGAGCCGGACGCGCAGATCCACGCGGTGAACGAGTCCGTCTCGCCCGAGGAGCTGGAGCGGCTGTCGGTCGCCGAGGCGCTGTTCCTGGTCAACTACGCCCAGTCGAAGAAGGCCTGACACCGATCCGCACCAGCGGCCCGTGGGCGCTCAGCCGGCATTCGCCGGTGGCGTAGATCCGTGCGGCGAGCGCACGCCGATGCGTACGTTCGCCGCATGGACTTCGTCGAGGTGCTCCCTCAGCTGCATATGTTCCGCTTCCCGATCGGCCAGGCGTATCTGTGGCGCGACGGGGACGAGCTGACCCTGGTCGACGCGGGCAACCCGGACTCCGCCCCCGCGATCGAGAAGGCGATACGGGGCGCGGGCCTGGACCCGGCCGGCATCCGCCGGATCGTGCTGACCCACTGCCACCGCGACCATGTGGGCGCGGCCCAGGAGCTGGCCGACCGGTACGGCGCCGAGGTGATGGCGCACCGCCTCGACGCCCCGGTCGTCCGCGGCGAGCAGCCGACGCCCGAGCCCGTACTGCTGGACTGGGAGATTCCGCTGTACGAGCACGGGCTCACCGTCCCTCCGGCCCCGCCCACCCGCGTCGACCGCGAGCTGGCGGACGGCGACGAGCTGGGCTTCGGCGACGGGGCCCGTGTCGTCCACTCCCCCGGCCACACGGATGGCTCCATCGGCGTCCATCTCCCGCGCCACGGCGTGCTGTTCACGGGCGACTGCGTGGCGGGCGTGGGCCAGGTGATGCTGGGCGTGTTCAACGTCGACCGGGCGCAGGCTCGGCTCTCCATGCGCCGGCTCGCCTCGCTCGCCCCGTCGACCGTCTGCTTCGGGCACGGCGATCCGCTCACCGAGAACGCGGCGGCCGTGCTCGCCGCGTCAGCCGACGGGTACGCCGGCCTCTAGGTTGAGCACGGTTCCGCGCTCGCGGGCCCGCAGGGCCCAGCGCAGCCGCTCATAGCGGTTGGGCGGCAGCAGATCGGCTGCCTCCTGCTCGCTGGCGAACCGCCAGCCTCGCAGCTCCGACCCGGGCAGCAGCACGCTCGACGCCCGCGCGCCGTACAGCAGGCCGCCGTCGAAGAGCAGCCGGAGGCCGCCGTAGCCCGGCGGCCTCGGCGGCTCCCAGTCGACCACCAACAGCTTCGGCACCTCCTCCAGTTCGATGCCCAGCTCCTCGGCGACCTCGCGCATCCCGGCCCGCGCGGGCGCCTCGCCCCGCTCCACCACTCCGCCGGGGAACTCCCACCCCGGCTTGTAGGTCGGGTCGACCAGGAGCACCCGGTCCTGCTCGTCGAAGATCAGCACGCCCGCGGCGAGCGTCTCGGCGCTCGGCTCGGGCGTCTGGACGATCTCGCAGGCGGCGGCCTCGCCGGTCCGCACCGCCTCGGCGATCAGCTGCGCCGTCTCCTTGGGGTCGAGCCGGCTGGTGTCGACGACGTGCGCGTCGCCGGCGATCCAGCCGAGCGCGGTCCGGTACGGCTCGATGTGGTCGTATGCCCACTGCCGCACCCGCTGGTCGGCGTCGGGGACGTCCGGCTCCTCGCGGGCGGCTATTCGCCCGCGCAGGATCGTTTCATCTGGACGCAGCAGAACATGCCTCACCGGAATGCGGCGAGAGGCGAGGCCGCCGAAGATCTCGTCGCGGTACTCCTGGCGCAGCAGCGTCATGGGGACCACGAGCACTCCGCCGAGCTCGGCGAGGAGCGCGGCGGCCGTGTCGACGACGAGCCGTCGCCAGATCGGCAGGTCCTGATAGTCGCTCACCTCGGCGAAACGCTTCTGCGGAAGCAGGTAACGCAGTTGCCCGCCGATCAGCTCCGGGTCGTAGAACGTGCTGTTCGGGATCAGATCGATCAGTTCGCGCGCGGTACTGGTCTTGCCCGCTCCGAACGCACCGTTGATCCAGACGATCACGGTTCCCCCTCTTCCGTAGCCCACAGTGGATTGCCCGCAACACCCTGCCACGGAAACCCGTGTCCGGAACCGGTCGGCTGATCGCGGACACAACTGTGGCCGTGCTGTTGCCGCTTCGCCGCACTGCGCGAGGTCTCCCGCGCGTCTGGCCGAGTGGGACGGATGCGTCGGGCGCGCGGCGGGGACGGGGGCGGAGGGGGTGCGCCCGGGCGGCCCGGCCGGACCGTGACACGCGGGCCCGGAGCGTCGTTGGAGCGTCGTGGGAGCGGATGCGGAAGAGGAATGAGGGGGTGCGCGATGCGCCGTACGGTGTTGGAGAGGTTCCCCGCCGGGGGGCCGCGCGGCAGCTGGCCTGCCGAGGAGTTCGCCCGGGCCCGACGAGACGAGGGGGTCGCGGCGGAGGTCGTGATGGACCTGGACTCGGACGCGTTCTTGGTGGTCGTGCCACAGCAGACGGCCGACTCGGTCCACTGAGCCCGGCTCGGCCGGGCTCAGGCCTCGTCGGCCGTCGGTCAGCTGCTGCTCAGCCCTTGGTGGAGCCGAGGGTGAGTCCTGCGATGAAGTGCCGCTGGAGCAGCAGGAAGACGATCAGGGTGGGCAGCGCGACGATCACCGACCCGGCCGCCAGCAGGTTGTAGTCGGTAAAAAATTGGCCGCGGAGGTTGTTGAGCGCCGAGGTGATGGGGAGCTTGTCGCCGTCGGAGATGAACACGAGCGCCCAGAGGAAGTCGTTGTACATCCAGGTGAACTGGAGCGTGCCGAGCGCCGCGAGGGCGGGGCGGCACAGCGGCAGCGTGATGCGCCAGTACTGCGTCCACACCCCCGCGCCGTCCACGATCGCCGCCTCGAGGATCTCCCCCGGCAGGGTCCGCATGAAGTTGGCGAGCACGAAGACGCAGAACCCGATCTGGAAGCCGACCTGGACCGCGACGATCGACCAGTACGAGTCGAACATGGTCATCGAGTCGGACATCCAGTACGGCAGCGGGATGCGGTTGAACAGCACGTACAGCGGGGTGACGATGACCTGCTGGGGCAGCAGATTGCCCGCCGTGAACAGCATCAGCAGCACGATCGAGCCGCGCATCTGCAGCCGCGCCACCGCGAAGGCGACGAACGAGGCGAAGAAGAGGGTCACCAGGACCCCGGGCACCGCGATGATGAGGGTGTTGACGAAGTACTTCGTCATCTCCGCGTCGCTGAAGGCCTGTCGGTAGTAGTCGAAGGAGAGGTTCTTCGGCAGCGAGAAGTACCCGTGCTCGGACGTCTCGTCGTACGGCCTGAGCGAGGCGTACACCGCGAGCAGCAGCGGCGCGAGGAACGCCAGCGAGACGGTCATCAAGAACGCGTGCACCCCGATGCGGCCGGGGCGCAGACCGCGGCGGCCCGGCGGCGGCGCGGACGGCGCGGCGGCGGGGGGCGCGGAGGATGCGGCGGGGGCGGTGTCGAGGCTCATCGGTTCTTCTCCCCACGGATCTCCTGGACCAGATACGTCACGACGAATCCCATGGAGACGAGCAGTAGGACGACGGCGATCGCCGAGCCGAATCCGATCCGGCTGGCCTCGCCGATGATGTTGTCGGTGACCAGGACGGAGAGCAGCTCGAGGCCGTTCCTGCCCTTGTTGACGGCGTAGACGATGTCGAAGGCGCGCAGCGCCTCGATGACGGTGATGACGCCGACGATGACGTTGACGGGCCGCAGCGTCGGGAAGATCACGCGGAAGAAGGTCTGCCGCTCGCTCGCCCCGTCGATGGAGGCGGCTTCCTTGAGCGAGGGATCGACGGCCTTGAGGCCGGCCAAGTAGAGGATCATGACATAGCCGGTGTGCCGCCAGGCGGCGGCCAGCAGGATCATCCAGATGTTCAGGTCCGGGTCGCCGAGCCAGTCGGTGGGGTTCTGGGTGTCCCCGAGGATCGCGTTGAGCGCGCCCTGGTCGCGGGAGAAGATCAGCTGGGCGATGAAGCCGACGACGGCGAGCGAGAGCACCACCGGCATATAGAGCGTCGACTGGTAGAAGCGGCTGAAGCGGACGCCGCGGTCGATCAGCACCGCGAGCAGCAGGCCGAACGGCGTGGCGATCAGCCCCAGGAAGGCCAGCCACAGCAGATTGTGCCGGGCGGCCGGCCAGAAGGCCGGGTAGTTGGTGAAGAGGTTCTCGTAGTTCTCGGTGCCGACCCAGGAGATGTCGCCGATGCCGTCCCAGCTGGTGAAGGAGAGCACGATGGAGGCGAGGGTCGGTCCCCAGACGATGACGACGTCGAGCAGGACCGGGATGCCGAGCAGCACGCCGATCACGGCGAGATCGCAACGGGTGAACCGCCGCGGCCCACGTCGCGCGGCGCGCCGTGCGGCGCTCCCGCTCGATCCCACCGCAGTGTCCTTCGAGTCGCCCCCAGCGACCTGCGGTTCTGGCTGGGGGCCGGGGGGTCGTCCCCCGGGAGAGTGCAGCAGCGGCACGGTGGATCGCTCCAAGTTCGTCGTTCGTCTCGGCCGGCGTGGCGGTCGTCTCGCCGCCGGTGCCTTGTTCAGCTCGCGGCCGGGGTCATGGCCGGCTCTCAGCCGGGCTCATGGTCGGCCGGCGCGCCCCCGTCGGGGCGGCTCGCGCAGAGCGGGGCCCGGGGTCAGTCGGAGGCGAAGATCGTCTTCTTCTGCCGCTCGATGCCGTTGACCAGCCCGTCCACGTCCTTGGGGTTGTTGATGAAGCTCTGAATGGCCGGGATCATCACCGTCGAGGAGAAGTCGGGCCGGGTGTCGCGGTCCAGGAACTGCGAGATCTGCTTCGCGCCGGAGACCAGTTCGACGGCCTTCTTCTGGATCGGCGTGTACTTCGAGGTGTCCGCCTGGTCGCTGACCGCGATGTTGTTGGGGTCGCTGGCGAGGTAGATGTCCTCCGCCTTGCCGGTGGCCAGCCACTTCAGCAGATCCTTGGCGCTCTCCATGTTCTTGTCCTGCTTGAGGCTCTTGGACTTCTTCGCCAGCAGGAAGCCGTCGATGGGCGCCTCGACCGCGTCCTGGCCGTGCTCGGGGTTGATCACCGGGAACGGGAAGAAGTCGAGGTCGGCCTGCTCGGCCTTGGGGAACTGCGCGCCGGGGTGCGGCAGTCCGAAGACCGCCATGCCCGTCTCCTTCTTCTGCAGGCTGGTGGCGGCCTCCTGCCAGGTACGGCCGTTGGCGCCGGGCTGGCAGTACGGGAGGAGGCTGCGCCAGGTGTCGAAGACCTGCTTGACGCGCTTGTCGGTCCACGCCTCCTCGCCGGCCATCAGGTTCTTGTGGAACTCGTAGCCGTTGCTCCGCATGTTGATGTAGTCGAACGTGCCCATGGCGGGCCAGCCGTCCTTGTCGCAGAAGGCGATCGGGACCAGCTTGTCCTTCTGCATCTGCCGGGCGAGGGCGATGTACTCGTCGAGGGTCTTGGGCGCGGTGTAGCCGTGCTGCTGGAAGACGCTCCTGCGGTGGAAGACCGCCCACGGGTAGTAGTAGTACGGCGTGAGGTACTGCTTGCCGTCCTCGCCGGTGGACTGGGCCTTCAGGGCCGGCGAGAAGCCCTTGTAGGACTGCCAGTTGTCGCTGATGTCGTACAGCAGCCCCTTCTTGGCGAAGAACTGCATGCGGTAGCCCGCGAACCACATGAAGACGTCGTCCGGCTTGCCCTGCAGATAGCGGTTGATGTTCTCCTGGAAGGTGTTGTGGTCGACGGTGTTGACCTTGACCTTCCGGCCTTCCTTGGACTGCTCGGCGTAGGCGTCGAACGCGTCGGCGAACGCCTTCTTCGGCACCGGGTCGGAGGAGTTGGACCCCAGGGTGACGGTCTTGCCGTCGCCGCCCGGTCCGGATCCGCAGGCGGCGAGCAGCGAGGGCAGCGTGATCGCGCCCGCGCCCACGGCAGCGCCCCGCAGAAGACTCCGACGGGACATCCGATGTCCTGCAACGCTCCCTGGCGCCGCGGAGCCGTTGATCGATGACTGTGCCATGTCCACTCCTCGGTGAAAAAAACCACCACAACCGAACGCGAGGATTGGATCTCACATCCGAAAAGGGGGGTCGTCAAGGGTTTTGGCAAGACTTCGAGCAACCGTTACCGCATCTCTTCCAACAGACTCCAACACTGCCTACCGAAAACGCTCGTCGGTGACGCATGGATGACATCATCAGAAAATACGTGAATGGGGAGGAGGTGCGTGATGGGTCATATTCCCACCCGTACCACCCGCTCGGGAGTCGTCGGATCGCTGACGGGGGGATTTCGGGAGGGTCGGGGCGGCGGTGCGGTCGTCGCGCGGCGGTAGGTGCGCGGCGGGGCGGGCGCTCGCGGGGAGGCGGGCACGCGGGAAGGGCGGTCTGGCCGACGCGGCTTGGGCAGGCGCGACGGATGGCCACGGGATCGCGGCGCGCCGGGCACGCAAGAAGGGCGGCTTGGCAGCCGCAGGGCCAGCATCGGAGCCGTCCAGGCCCCGCGGGCTCGCGCAGTCGCGACCGCGAGCCGTGCGCTCGCCGCACGCCGGCCACGCGAGACGGCTGGCTCGGCAGATGCAAGGCCGGCATCGGAGCCGTCCGGGCCCCGCGGGCTCGCGCAGGCGCGACGCGGCCAAGCGCTCGCGGCGCGGCAGACACGCGAGAAGAACGGTCCGGCAGACGCGGGTTGGACGGCGGGACGGATGGCCACGGGATCGCGGCGCGGCGGGCACCTAAGAAGGGCGGCTCGGCAGACGCGGACCGGGGCGGGACCGCCCCAGGCTCGGCGGGCCCGAGGCGGCTCGGCTGCGGGCCATGCGCCCGCCGCGCACCTGGCTCACGAGAAGGGCGGCCCGGTGGGCGCAAGGCCGAATCGGAGCCCTCCGGGCCCCGCAGGCCCGGGCAGGCTCGACGGCGAGCCGTGCGCCGCTGCACGGTCGGCACGCGCGAAGGGCGGTCTGACAGACGCGGCTTGGGCAGGCGCGACGGATGGGCTGCGGGATCGCGGCTCGCCAGGCTCGCACGAAGGGCGGCTCGACAGACGCAAGGCCGAGTCAGGACTGTCCGGGCCCCTGGGCTCGCGCGGGCGCGACGGCGAGCCGTGCGCTCGGCGCACGCTGGGGACGCGCGAAGGGCCGTCTGGCAGACGCGGATTGGGCAGGCGCGACAGTTGGTCGCGGGATCAGCGCTGACGGGCCGGTTGACGGCCGGGGAGATGTCCGCGGCTCGTGGCGGCCGTCGACCCACGGGCCGGGACGTCACGCAGCCGCAAGCCGGGGTCAGGCCACCCGTGCCGCGCGGGCGTCGCGGGCCAGCAGGGCCGCTGCCGCCGCGCCCACCAGGCCCGCGTCCGTGCCGGTTCGGGCGGGGGCGATGGTCAGTCGCTGGACGAAGGAGAGCGTGGCGTACTCGCGCAGGGACCGCCGCAGGGGCGTGAACAGGACGTCGCCCGCGCCCGCCACTCCCCCGCCGATGACCGCGATCTCGATCTCGACGAGCGTCGCGGTGGCCGCGATGCCCGCGGCCAGCGCCTGCGCGGCGCGTTCGAAGGAGGCGACGGCCACGGGGTGGCCCGCGCGCGCCGCGGCGGCCACCGCGGCGGCCGAGGCGTCGCCGTCGGGGCCAGGCTGCCAGCCGCCCTCCAGCGCCCGGCGCGCGATGTTGGGGCCGCTGGCGATCCGCTCCACACAGCCGCGCCCGCCGCAGGGGCACAGGTCGCCGTCGAGGTCCACGCTGATATGGCCGATGTGCCCGGCGTTGCCGGTCGGGCCCGGGCGGACCTTCCCGCCGAGGACGAGTCCGCCGCCGACGCCGGTGGAGACCACCATGCACAGGGCGTTGTCGTAGCCGCGGGCCGCGCCCTGCCAGTGCTCCGCCGCGGTCATCGCGACCCCGTCGCCGACCAGCTCGACGGGCAGCCCGCCGACCGCCTCGCGCACCCGCGCGACCAGCGGAAAGCCGCGCCAGCCGGGGACGTTGACCGGGCTGACCGTGCCCGCGGAGGCGTCGACCGGCCCCGCGCTGCCGATGCCGACGGCCGAGGCGCTCGCCCAGAGCGGAGAGGCGGCGAGCTCGGCGAGGACCGCCTCGACGGCGCGCATCACCGTCTCGCCGTCCTCCTGCGCGGGGGTCGGGCGCTGCGCCCGCAGAAGAATCCTTCCGCCGCTGTCCACCAACGCGCCGGCGATCTTGGTGCCGCCGACGTCGAGCGCGGCGACGAGGTCGTTATGCATCGGTGTGGGATCCCCCGGAGAGCTGTCGGACCTGCGTATTCGATAACAGTCTCCATTCCCCTGACAACGTTGTCCAGGGCCTATGCTCGACGCCACACGCTTGCATACCGCTATAGACCCCCCGAGCACGCTCCGACGACGACAGGACAGCGCACAGTGGCCGAGACCGACCGTCTTCCGCCTTCGCCGGTTCGGCCCAGAGGGCCGGAGCCGCGCTACGGCAATCGGCCCACCATGAAGGACGTCGCCGCGCGCGCCGGCGTGGGCTTGAAAACGGTCTCGCGAGTGGTCAACGGCGAGCCTGGGGTGACCCCCGATACCGAGCGCAGGGTCCAGGAGGCCATCGAGTTCCTGGGCTTCCGCCGCAACGACAGCGCGCGCGTCCTGCGCAAGGGCCGGACCGCCTCCATCGGGCTGGTCCTGGAGGACCTCGCCGACCCGTTCTACGGCCCCCTGAGCCGCGCCGTCGAGGAGGTCGCCCGCGCCCATGGCGCCCTGCTGATCAACGGCTCCAGCGCCGAGGACCCCGAGCGGGAGCAGGAGCTGGTGCTGGCCCTGTGCGCGCGGCGGGTCGACGGGCTGATCGTGATTCCCGCGGGCCGCGACCACCGCTACCTCGAGCCGGAGATCAAGGCGGGCATAGCGACGGTCTTCGTCGACCGTCCGGCCGGGCAGATCGACGCGGACGTCGTGCTCTCCGACAGCTTCGGCGGCGCTCGCGCGGGCGTGGCCCATCTGATCGCGCACGGCCACCGCAGGATCGGCTTCATCGGCGACCAGCCGCGCATCCACACGGCCGTCGAGCGTCTGCGCGGCTACCGCGCCGCTATGGAGGACGCCGAGCTCGCGGTGGACGACGCCTGGGTCTCGCTCGGCTCCACGGACCCGGCGCGGGTGCGGGAGGCCGTGGAGACGATGCTGGACAGCTCCGAGCCGGTGACCGCGATCTTCGCGGGCAACAACCGGGTGACGGTGACGGCGGTGCGGGTCCTGGCGGAGCGCGAGCGTCCGGTGGCCCTGGTCGGGTTCGACGACATCGAGCTCGCCGATCTGCTGGGCATCACGGTCATCGCGCAGGACGCGGCGGCGCTCGGCCGCACCGCCGCGGAGCGGCTGTTCCGACGGCTGGACGGCGTGAACGACGCGCCGACGCAGACGGCTCTGGAGACGGTTCTCATCCCGCGCGGCTCCGGCGAACTGCCCCCGCCGCCGCACTAGTCGCACTCGTCGCGCCGGGCTCCGGCCGGCCGCGCCAGGCTCGTCTCGGCCGACCGGCCGACGCCCTGCGGGCCGTCTGACGAACGCCCCGGGGCCGTCCGTACCCGCGCCGCGACCGCGCCCGTCCCGCCCGTCAGCAGATGGGCAGGCCGGGCAGCGGCTTGTCGTTGCCGCCGCCCTTGATGTAGACGACGCTGACGAACACATTGGTGTTGCCGGTGTCGTCGTCCGTCTTCGCCCACCAGACGTTCGTCCACTGGCCGGAGGTCTCGCGACGGCCGAGATTCTGCTGGCAGTAGAAGTAGCTGGGCCCCGTGTTCAGCGTGCCCTTCCGTACACCCGACGCGGTGTACGAGCTCGCGGCGCGCCACACCTGGCAGGTGAACTTGCCCGCGTTGGCGTGGCAGACGGGCCGGGCGGCAGGGTCGGAGCCGGCGCCCTTGTCCGTGTCCTTGGCCTTGTCCGCAGGCTTCTTGCCCGTTTTCCTGCCCGGCTTCTTCTGGTCGCCGGTTGCGGGCTTGCTCGCCCTGTCGGACGGGCTCGTGGCGTCTCCCGCGAGCTCGGCGTCGCTCGTGCCGTCTCGGTCGACGAGGGCGTACGTCACGCCTCCGCCCGCGAGCAGCACGGCGGCCACCCCCGCGGCGATCAGCGTCCTGGCCCGGCTGCGCCGGGCGGGCGCGGTGCTGCTCGCGGGCGCAGACGCCTGCCCCGTCGACGCGCCGAGGCCCTCCGGCTGGTGCGGCGCGGCGTTGAGCACCGTCGGCACCCATGTCGCGGCCGCCGGAACGTGCGCAGCGGAGTCCAGGTGCACGGTGGACGCGCCGTCCGTGTCCTCGCCGGCGGCGACCGCCGCGAGCAGCCGCGCCGCCGTCTCCGCGTCGGGGCGCCGCGTGGGGTCCTTGTGCATCAGCTGCTGCAGTACGGGCCCGAGCGCGCCGGCCCGCTGCGGCTCGGGCAGCGGGTCCGCGACGATCGCGGTCAGCGTGGACCAGGTGGAGGTACGGCGGAAGGGGGACGAGCCGACCACCGCGGCGTACAGCGTGGCGCCCAGCGCCCAGATGTCGGAGGCGGGCCCGGGCTCGGTGCCCTGGGCCCGCTCGGGGGCCAGGTAGTCCAGCGAGCCGACCAGTTCGCCGCTGCGCGTCAGACGGGTGGTGGAGCCGTCGCCCGGGTCGTCCATCGCCGCGATGCCGAAGTCGGTGAGCACGACCCGGCCGCCGCGGTCCAGCAGCACGTTGCCGGGCTTGACGTCGCGGTGCAGGACTCCGACGCTGTGGGCCGCGCCGAGCGCCTCCATCACCTTGGCGCCGATGCCGGCGACCTCGCGCGCGTCCATGACGCCGTGCTCGCGCAGCACGTCGTCGAGCGAGGGGCCGTCGATCAGCTCCATGACGATGACGGGGCGGCCGTGGTGCTCGGCGACGTCGTGGACGGCGATGACCCCGGGGTGGCGCACCCGCGCGGCGGCGCGGGCCTCGCGCTTCATCCGCACGGTCAGGGCGGCCAGTTCGGGCCCCGAGGAGTCGGTGTAGGTGCGCAGCTCCTTGACGGCGACCTCGCGGCCGAGCACCTCGTCGAGGGCGCGCCAGACGATGCCCATGCCCCCGCGGCCCAGTCGTCCGATCACCCGGTATCGGCCGGCGAGCCGTTCGTTCTCCCCCGAAGACACCGCTGCCCCGTTCCTGTATCACGACCGTTGTCGCGTACAGGGTACGGGGCAGCGCGACGGCTCTGCCGTCTGTTGCCGGGCTGTGGACCTGCCAGGCGGCAGGCCCGGTGCGGGTCCTACTTCGCCGTGGCCGTGAGGTCGCCGCGGCGCGGCGAGGCGAACGCGTCGAGGTCCGCGCGGGTGAGGCCGCTGAGCCGGGCGACCTCGGCGGTGTCGAGGGCGCCGCAGTCGATGCCGCGCAGCAGGTAGCCGCTGAGGGCCTTGGCGGTGGCGGGCTCGTCCATGACGTCGCCGCCCGCGTGGTTGGCGTACGCGGACAGGCGGGCGGCGGCCTGCTCGAAGCCCTCGCGGTAGAAGGCGAAGACGGCGGCGTAGCGGGTGGGCAGATGGCCGGGGTGCATGTCCCAGCCCTGGTAGTAGGCGCGGGCCAGGGCGCGGCGGGTCAGCCCGTAGTGCAGCCGCCAGGCGTCGTGCACCTTCTGCGTCGTGCCGACGGGCAGGACGTTGGTGGAGCCGTCGGAGACGCGTACGCCGGTGCCGGCTGCGGCGACCTGCATGATCGCCTTGGCGTGGTCGGCGGCGGGGTGGTCGCTGGCCTGGTACGCGGCGCTGACGCCGAGGCAGGCGCTGTAGTCGAAGGTGCCGTAGTGCAGTCCGGTGGCGCGGCCCTCGGCCGCGTCGATCATCCGGGCCACGGCGGCGGTGCCGTCGGCGGCGAGGATGGACTGGCTGGTCTCGATCTGGATCTCGAAGCCGATCCGGCCGGCGTCCAGGCCGCGCGCCTTCTCGAAGGCCTCGAGGAGCCGGACGAACGCCGCGACCTGCTCGGGGTAGGTGACCTTGGGGAGGGTGAGCACAAGGCCGTCGGGCAGGCCGCCGGCCTCGATCAGCCCGGTGAGGAAGACGTCGAGCGTGCGGATGCCCCGGTCCCGTACGGCGGCTTCCATGCATTTCATGCGGATGCCCATGTAGGGGGCCGCGGTGCCGTCGGCGTACGCCTCGGCGATCAGGCGGGCGGCGCGGGCCGCGTGCGCGTCCTCCGCCTCGTCGCCGCGGCCGCCGTAGCCGTCCTCGAAGTCGACGCGCAGGTCTTCAATCGGCTCGCGCTCCAGCTTGGCGCGCACGCGCTCGTACACCGGGCCCGCGAGCTCGTCGGAGAGGCCGAGGACGGCCGCGAGGGCGGCGGCGTCGGGGGCGTGCTCGTCGAGGGCCGCCAGCGCCTGGTCGCCCCAGGAGCGGATGGTGCCGGGCGCGAAGACGTCGCCGGGCACATAGACGGTGTGGACGGGCTGGCGGGTGCCGGGGTCTCCCGGGTAGCGGCGGGCGAGCTCCGCGTCCACCGGTGCGAGGGAGGCGCTGATGCCCTCGCTGACCGCGCCTGCGAGGCTTGTCGCCACCTTCTCCTGCTGACCCATCCCTGCACCCTCCGCACGTCTGGCGTTTCCGCTTCCCGGAATCAACAATCCGTATAGTGAAGTTAATAGGCGCCCGCGACCTGCGTCAATGGTCGCCCCGAACAGGCCGGGGCGGGGGGGGGGGGGGGGGCGCCCGCGCCCCCCG
>NZ_JBFAYB010000056.1:15286-57552 GCF_040681075.1 Streptomyces sp. NPDC051907
CCGCTCTCTTCGGGGCCCCCCCCCCGGGGGGGGGGCCCGGGGGCCACCCCCCCCCCCCCGGCCCCGGGTCCAGCGAAGGTGCAGGTCAGCCCTTGCGGGCGGTGACCTCTTCGGTCAGCTGCGGGACGACCTCGAAGAGGTCGCCGACCACGCCGTAGTCGACCAGGTCGAAGATCGGGGCCTCGGCGTCCTTGTTGACGGCCACGATGGTCTTCGAGGTCTGCATGCCGGCCCGGTGCTGGATCGCGCCGGAGATGCCGGACGCGATGTACAGCTGCGGGGAGACCGACTTGCCGGTCTGGCCGACCTGGTTGGAGTGCGGGTACCAGCCGGCGTCGACGGCGGCGCGGGACGCGCCGACGGCCGCGCCGAGCGAGTCCGCCAGCGCCTCGATGATCGCGAAGTTCTCGGCGCCGTTGACGCCGCGGCCGCCGGAGACCACGATCGCGGCCTCGGTCAGCTCGGGGCGGCCGGTCGACTCGCGCGGGGTGCGCGCGACGACCTTGGTGCCGGTGGCCTGCTCGGAGAACGAGACGGACAGGGCCTCGACCGCGCCCGCGGCCGGGGCGGCCTCCACGGCGGCCGAGTTCGGCTTGACCGTGATGACCGGGGTGCCCTTGGAGACACGGGACTTGGTGGTGAAGGAGGCGGCGAACGCGGACTGCGTGGCCACCGGGCCCTCGTCGCCGGCCTCGAGGTCGACGGCGTCGGTGATGATGCCGGAGCCGATGCGGACCGCGAGACGGGCCGCGATCTCCTTGCCCTCGGCGGAGGACGGGACGAGCACGGCGGCCGGGGACACCGCCTCGTACGCGGCCTGCAGCGCGTCCACCTTCGGTACGACGAGGTACTCGGCGAACTCGGGCGCGTCGGCGGTGAGGACCTTGACCGCGCCGTGCTCGGCGAGCGCGGGAGCGGTGGCCTCGGCGCCGGCGCCGAGGGCGACGGCGACGGGCTCGCCGATGCGGCGGGCCAGGGTCAGCAGCTCCAGGGTGGGCTTGCGGACGGCACCGTCCACGTGGTCGACGTAGACGAGAACTTCAGCCATGGGACTTCTTCTCTCCTGCTTGCGAAGTGTGAGGGGGCAGTGGGGGCCGAAGCCTTAGATGAACTTCTGGCTCGCGAGGAACTCCGCGAGCTGCTTGCCGCCCTCGCCCTCGTCCTTGACGATCGTGCCGGCGGTACGAGCGGGACGCTCGGCCGCCGAGTCGACCTTGGTCCAGGAGCCCTCGAGGCCGACCTCGTCGGCGTCGATCTCGAGGTCCTCCAGGTCCAGGGACTCCACCGGCTTCTTCTTGGCGGCCATGATGCCCTTGAAGGACGGGTAGCGGGCCTCGCCCGACTGGTCCGTCACGGACACGACGGCCGGCAGGGACGCCTCGAGCTGCTCGCTCGCGGTGTCGCCGTCACGACGGCCCTTGACGACGCCGTCCTCGACCTTGACCTCGGAGAGCAGCGTGACCTGCGGAACGCCCAGGCGCTCGGCGAGGATCGCCGGCAGCACGCCCATGGTGCCGTCCGTCGAGGCCATGCCGGCGATGACCAGGTCGTAGCCGGTCTTCTCGATGGCCTTGGCGAGCACCAGCGAGGTGCCCATGACGTCGGTGCCGTGCAGATCGTCGTCCTCGACGTGAACGGCCTTGTCGGCGCCCATGGACAGCGCCTTGCGCAGCGCGTCCTTGGCGTCCTCGGGGCCGACGGTCAACACGGTGATCTCCGCGTCGTCCGCCTCGTCGGCGATCTGCAGCGCCTGCTCGACGGCGTACTCGTCGAGCTCCGACAGCAGGCCGTCGACGTCGTCGCGGTCGACGGTCAGGTCATCGGCGAAGTGCCGGTCGCCGGTGGCGTCGGGCACATACTTCACACAGACAACGATCCTCAAGCTCACGCCGGCTCTCCTACTGCATCGTCTCTAGCTGGACTGCCTTGTGCACGCAGCATAGGCGTCTGAAGGGGCGGATCCCGGTCGGGGCGGGCCGCGCTCCGACCAGAATATTACTCGTCAGTACACCTAGCTGATTCCCAGTAAGCAAGCGCTTTGCACTGTGACCTTGCCAACGCTCCGTAATCGGCGCGCTCCGGGAACTCTCAGTCTCTCAGGGCGTTGAAGCGCCCCTGGTGGTACAGGAGCGGACGGCCCGCTCCGGCGGGGTCGCCGACGACGGCCTCGGCGACCACGATGCGGTGGTCTCCGGCCGGCACGCGGGCGACGACACGGCACACCAGCCAGGCCAGCACGCCGTCCAGGATCGGCACGCCCTCGGGCCCGTCGCGCCAGAGCGTGGGCGGTGCGAAGCGGTCGGCGCCGCTGCGGGCGAAGGTGGCGGCCAGCTCCTGCTGGTGCTCGCCGAGTATGTGCACGCCGATGTGCTCGGCCCGGGAGACGATCGGCCAGCTGGAGGAGCCCGTGCCCACGCCGAAGGAGATCAACGGCGGGTCGGCGGCGACCGAGTTGAGGGAGGTGGCGGTGAATCCCACCGGGCGCTCGCCCTGGGCCGTGATGACGGCGACGCCTGCGGCGTGCTGCCTGAAGACGGAGCGGAGAAGGTCGGGGGAGGCCAGCTGAGGAGTGGCGACGTCGGGCGAAGCCGTCATGGAGTTGTCCTTCTGCATGGATGCGAACAGGGCGACCGTGGCTGCTCAGACAGCCCGACAGCGCGCGCTCGCGTTACGGGCGAAGTCGACATGAGCCCGCCCGTAGAGAAGGAGTTCTGAAGGCACAGCGCCAGCGTGACGATGCATGGCGGGCGCAGTCAAGTGCGGTCCAGCATGTGCGATACGCGTCACCCGGGCTCATACGGCCTGTCCGAGCGCGGCGATGACGTCCGCCTTGCGGGGCTGGCCCGCGGCTCTGGTGACGATCCGGCCGCCCGCGTCGAGGATGAGCACGGTCGGCGTCTTGAGGATGCCCAGCTCCCGCACCAGCGCCAGCCGTTCCTCGGCGTCGATCTCCACATGCGCGACGCCGTCGACCATGGACGCGACGTCTGCGAGCGTGCGCCGGGTGGCCCGGCAGGGCTGGCAGAAGGCGCTGGAGAACTGCACGAGCGTGGCCCGCTCCCCCAGTTCCGCCCCGAGCTCGGCCGCGCCGATCCTTCTGGCCGTGTCCCTGCCCCGCACCTTCAGCCTCCCGCCGGATCGCCGCTGCCACAGCCCGAAGGCGCTCGCCGCCGCGAGCACCCCTGCGCACACCAGTAGTCCTGTCATCCCCGGGTGCAGCGTTCACAGGACCGCAAAGATTCCCGGGGCCTGGGGGCGGCCTCGGTGCGAGATGCTGGCCGCGTGGCCTGGCCACCCAGGACCATCAGCAGCGACTCGGACGCGCCAGGCGTCCGCAGGGCACGTGAGAGGGGCAGCGCAGTGGCGGACACCGACGCTTCGGACGCCGTCGCGAAGGACATCGACGTGACGGACACCGACGTGAGAGACGCCGACGTGAGGGACGTCGACCCGAGGGACATCGACGCGAGAGGACCGCGCTTCGGCGCCGGGCTCACCGCGGTCGTGCTGGCCGCCGCGCTCGTCACGGGCAGCACGGCGCTGCTGGCCTGGCAGGCGCTCTGCTTCGCCGTCGGCGCGGCGGCCGGCGTGCCGCGCTCTCCGTACGGCTGGCTCTTCCGTACCGCCGTACGGCCCAGGATCGGACCGCCCGCCGAGTTCGAGTCGCCGGCTCCCCCGCGCTTCGCCCAGGGCATCGGACTCGCCTTCGCCCTGATCGGCCTCGCGGGCTATGCCTGGGGGCCGACGTGGCTGGGCATGACGGCGACCGGCTGCGCACTGGCGGCGGCGTTTCTCAACGCCGTCTTCGGGTACTGCCTGGGCTGTGAGCTGTTTCTGCTCTTCCGCCGTGCGACGGCGGGCCGCGCCAAGGCCGGGGTCCGGCCCTGAGCGCGACGGAGCGCTCCCAAGAACAGCCACAGAGTGACAAGAATCTCGCCCGCGGAGGGCGCCAGGACTGGTCAGCACGCCGTCCATGGGGCACGATCGGCCCAATGCCGAAAACCTACGGCTGCGTAACTTCCGCCGGGAGAACCCTCCCCGGGCACAACAGAAGGGCCCTCTCCTGATGGCAGAGCTCGTCTATCGGCCGGTCATCGGCGCCGCTCTCACCATGTTCAAGGCGCTTGACCTGAAGATCGACACTCAGGGTTCGGAGAACATCCCACGCTCGGGCGGCGCCGTGCTGGTCAGCAACCACATCAGCTACCTGGACTTCATCTTCACCGGACTCGCTGCCCTTCCGCAGAAGCGCCTGGTGCGCTTCATGGCGAAGGAGTCGGTCTTCCGGCACAAGATCTCCGGTCCGCTGATGCGCGGCATGAAGCACATCCCGGTGGACCGCAAGCAGGGCGAGACGGCCTACGCGCACGCCCTGGAGTCGCTGCGCGCCGGCGAGATCATCGGCGTCTTCCCCGAGGCCACCATCTCGCAGTCGTTCACGCTCAAGTCCTTCAAGTCGGGCGCCGCCCGACTCGCCCAGGAGGCCGGCGTCCCGCTGATCCCCATGGCGCTGTGGGGCACCCAGCGCGTATGGACCAAGGGCCGTCCGCGCAACTTCAAGCGCAGCCACATCCCGGTGACGATCCGCGTCGGCGCGCCTGTGGAGGCCCCGGCCGACCAGTACGCGGGCGCCATCACCCGGCGGCTGCGCGAGCGCGTCCAGGAGCTGCTGGAGGCCGCGCAGCGCGCCTACCCCGTACGCCCCAAGGACGAGAACGACACCTGGTGGGTGCCGGCCCACCTCGGCGGCACGGCCCCGAGCCCGGCCGAGGTACGCGAAGCGGGCTGAGGTCCGCGCGGACCAGCCGAAACGTCACGCCGGACACGGGCGCCAGCGCGGGCCCGGCCCGGGTACGAGCACGGCCCGGAGTACGAGCACGGCTCGGGGCACGAGCACGGCCCGGCGGCAGGCGCCGCCCAGCCGCCCGGCACAGGGCCCCCACGCGCCCGCGCCCTCAGAGCGTCCGTGGGCAGGGCCCGCCTGCGGGCGTGGCCCGGGTACGAGCACGGCCCGCGAGCAAGGGCCCGTTCGGGCCCGGCCCTGCTGCAAGCACCGCCCAGCCGCCCGCCCAGGGCCCCGCGCCCGCGCCGTCAGAGCTTCGCGGGCAGCGCCCGCCTGCAAGCGTGGCCCGGGTACGAGCACGGGCCCCGTTCGGGCCCGGCCCTGCTGCAAGCACCGCCCAGCCGCCCGCCCAGGGCCGCGCGCTCCGCGCCGTCAGAGCATCGTGGGCAGCGCCCTGCGCAGCGCCTCGGGGTCGTGTGCCACGCGCAGCGCGCGCAGGGCGTGGGCATGCGGCCGCGCGTAGAGCACGGGGTAGTCCGCCTCCCCCAGCTCCGGACGCACAACGTACGCCAGCCGCTCCCCGTCCAGCGAGAACTGCGCGTCCAGGTCCGCCGTGTTGCCCCGCGGGTCCTGCCTGTGCCAGCCGTCGCCGCCGGGCAGCCGGAGCGCGACGAGGCCGTGGACGACGGGGTTCGACCCGTCGTCGTCGGTCAGCCGCTGGTAGCAGAGAGCCGCCGGCACTCCCTGGGCGCGCAGCAGCGCGGCCAGGGCATGGGACTTGGCGTAGCAGATCCCGGTGCGCTGCCGGAGCACGTCGGACGCGCGCCAGACGACGCGCGGATCGCCGGCGTCGAAGGAGTGCGGGATCGTGTCGCGGACGTACTCGTACGCGGCTCTGGCGTATGCGTATACATCGACGCTCTCGGCATGGAGACGGGCCGCGGTCTCCCGTACCAGCCGGTGGTCATGGTCGACGACGTCGTCCGCGGCGAGGTAGGCGGAGAGTTCGGGCTCCTGCTGGATCAGCTCCATGGCCGACCACCATAGAGAAGCGGCCGACCGGAGATCAATTGATTTCCGATCGGCCGCATGCCTATACAGCCCCAGGGCCCTATAGAGCTCTCTACCTGGCCATCTCTTCCTTGAGCGCCTGGAGGAACGCGTCGACGTCGTCCTCCGTGGTGTCGAAGGAGCACATCCAGCGGACGTCCCCCGCCACCTCGTCCCAGAAGTAGAAGCGGAAGCGCTCCTGCAGACGGCGCGTCACCTCGTGCGGCAGACGCGCGAAGACCGCGTTGGCCTGGACGGGGTGGAGGATCTCCACGCCGTCGACCGCGCGCACGCCGTCGGCGAGCCGCTGGGCCATGCTGTTGGCGTGCCGGGCGTTGCGCAGCCACAGGTCGCGCGCCAGCAGCGCCTCCAACTGCACCGACACGAAACGCATCTTGGACGCGAGCTGCATCGACATCTTGCGCAGATGCTTCATATGGCTGACGGCGTCCTGGTTGAGGACGACGATCGCCTCGCCGAAGAGCATGCCGTTCTTCGTGCCGCCGAACGTCAGCAGGTCGACGCCCACGGCGTTGGTGAAGGTCCGCATGGGCACGTCGAGCGAGGCGGCGGCGTTGGAGATCCGGGCCCCGTCGAGGTGGACCTTCATGCCCAGCTCATGGGCGTGCTCGCAGATCGCGCGGATCTCCGCGGGCGTGTAGACCGTGCCCAGCTCGGTGTTCTGAGTGATCGACACGACCTGGGGCATCGCCCGGTGCTCGTCCTCCCAGCCCCAGGCCTGCCGGTCGATGAGCTCGGGCGTCAGCTTGCCGTCCGGGGTCGCCACGGTGAGCAGCTTCAGGCCGCCCATCCGCTCCGGCGCGCCGCCCTCGTCCACGTTGATGTGCGCGCTCTCGGCGCAGACCACCGCGCCCCAGCGGTCGGTGAGCGCCTGGAGGGCGGTCACATTGGCGCCGGTGCCGTTGAAGACCGGGAAGGCCTCCGCCGACGACCCGAAGTGGCTGTGCATGACCCGCTGGAGGTGCTCGGTGTACTGGTCCTCGCCATAGGCGACCTGATGGCCGTCGTTGGCGAGGGCGAGCGCGGCCAGCACCTCGGGGTGCGCGCCGGCGTAGTTGTCGCTGGCGAAGCCCCGTACGGAGGGGTCGTGGTGCCTACGGGCGTCGGTCTTGGGAGGTATCACGGCTTGGGGGTCAGCCACAGGCGCTGTCCATTCACTTCCTGGGCGGGCTGGTCCCAGACCCCGGCGATGGCGTCTGCCAGGTCCTTGACGTCGGTGAAGCCCGCGAACTTGGCGTTCGGGCGCTCGGCGCGCATGGCGTCGTGCACGAGTGCCTTGACCACCAGGATCGCAGCCGCGGACGTCAGCCCTTCCTCGCCCCCCGCCTTGCGGAAGGCGTCGGCGAGCGCCAGCGTCCACGCCTCGGCCGCGGCCTTGGAGGCGGCGTACGCGGCGTTGCCCGCGGTGGGCTGGCTGGCGCCGGCCGCGCTGATCAGCAGGAAGCGACCGCGGTCGCTGCGCTGGAGCACGTCCTGGAAGGCGAGCGAGGTGTGCTGGACCGTGCGGATCAGCAGCTTCTCGAGCAGGTTCCAGTCGGCGAGGTCGGTCTCGGCGAAGGAGGCGCTGCCGCGCCAGCCGCCGACGAGGTGAATCAGGCCGTCGACCCGTCCGAACTCCTTCTCGGTCTTGTCCGCCCACTCACGGGCGGCCGCGAGGTCCAGGAGGTCGACGGTGTCCCCGGTGACGGTGGCGCCGCCGTGTGCGTACCGGGCGGCGTCGACCGCCTCGGCGAGCCGTACCGGATCCGCGTCCGAGGCGACGACGGTCGCGCCGGCCTCGGCCAAGCGCAGCAGGGTGGCGCGGCCCGCGGGGCCCGCCGCCCCGGCCACCGCGATCACGGCGCCATCGAGCGCCCCGTTGCCGTTCGTGTCCATTGTCGTCGCCTCCTCCGTACGAATACTCACGCGGCGACCTGCTCGGCACTCGCCGCGGTGATCCCCTTGGTGGAGGCGATCACGCTCTTGAGCTTCTTGGAGAGCGCCTCGAAGAACATGCTGAGCGGAAACTCGTCCGGAAGCACGTCGTCCACCAGTTTGCGCGGCGGCAGAGTCAGGTCGAGGGCGTCCGGACCCTTGGCCCACGTGGAGCCGGGGTGGGGCGCCAGGTAGGTGGAGACGAGTTCGTACGCCTTGAACCAGTGAACCAGCTTGGGGCGGTCGATGCCGTCGCGGTAGAGCTTCTCGATCTCGCCGCAGAGCTGGTTGGTGACCTGCGGCGCGCGGTCCCAGTCGATCTTCAGGGTGTTGTCGGTCCAGCGCAGCACGTCGTGCTTGTGGAGGTAGGCGAAGAGCAGCTGACCGCCGAGGCCGTCGTAGTTGCGGACGCGGTCGCCGGAGACCGGGAAGCGGAACATCCGGTCGAAGAGCACGGCGTACTGCACGTCGCGGCCGTGCTGGTTGCCCTCGGCCTCCAGCTTCACGGCCTCCTTGAAGGCGGTGAGGTCGCAGCGCAGCTCCTCCAGGCCGTACATCCAGAACGGCTGGCGCTGCTTGATCATGAAGGGGTCGAACGGCAGGTCGCCGTGGCTGTGGGTGCGGTCGTGGACCATGTCCCACAGCACGAAGGCCGCTTCGACGCGCTTCTGGTCGCCGACCATCTCCTTGATGTCCTCGGGCAGCTCGAGGCCGAGGATGCGCACGGACTCCTCGGTGACGCGGCGGAAGCGGGCGGCCTCGCGGTCGCAGAAGATGCCGCCCCAGCTGAAGCGCTCGGGGGCCTCGCGGACGGCGATGGTCTCCGGGAAGAGCACCGCGGAGTGGGTGTCGTAGCCGGCGGTGAAGTCCTCGAAGGCGATGCCGCAGAAGAGGGGGTTGTCGTAGCGCGTGCGCTCCAGCTCGGAGAGCCACTCGGGCCAGACCATGCGCAGCACGACCGCTTCGAGGTTGCGGTCGGGGTTGCCGTTCTGCGTGTACATCGGGAAGACGACCAGGTGCTGGAGGCCGTCCTGGCGGTTCGCCGCCGGCTGGAAGGCGAGCAGCGAGTCCAGGAAGTCGGGCACGTCGAAAGCGGAGTCAGCCCACTTGTGCAGGTCGGCGACGAGCGCACGGTGGTAGTCCGCGTCGTGCGGAAGCAGCGGGGAGAGCTCCTCGACGGCGTCGATGACCCGGTCGACGGCAGCCTCGACGGCGACGCGCGTGGGCGCGCCCTCGGCGTCGAAGTCGATCGAGCCGTCCTTCGACTGCCAGGGCCGGATCTGCTCGACGGCATTCTTGAGCGTCGGCCATGCCGGGTGCTCGATCACCCGCTCGCTGTCGCGTATGCCCCTTGCGGCAACGTCCTGCACAAGAATTTCCGTCATGTCACTTCCTCCACGGGAGAAACTCGCGTCAAGAGACCGTATCCGTCCGTAGTTCTCCTACACAAGTGGCCTCTTGGGAAATTATCCTGCCTCACCCCCATGATCGCCGGAGTTTTTTCTGTTTGCGAGGGTCTTGGCGATCGCATCTGTCAATCCTTCCCGGTATCGCCTCAGATAGGCCACAAGATCGCGCCGAGGGGCCGCAGGCCCGTGCGCACTGGGGCGCACGGGCGTCTCGCCCCTTCGCGGCGAGGCCGGCGCGGCTCCCGTCAAGGCCGAGACGACGCGCCCACGCGCGGGTGACGCGGCTCGCGCCCGGAGCCCGCCGGCGGCGGAACGAGACGTTCCCCACACCCCTCTCCTCTCCGGCGCCGACGCCCGCGTGAGCACCCTGCCGTCCTTGTCGCAGCCGTCGTCGCCCGCTCCGTCTCGGGCACGGCGGGAGACAGAGCGGACGCCTCCACTCCCCCGCGCACGACGGGTTCCCTCGTGCACACGGGCCGTTAGGCTGCGTGCTTGCCGCGCGGGCCCCAGGTGCGCCGCGCGGGAGCCGCCGTCGACGAAAGCGAGAGAGTCTTGACTTTCCTCACCATCGGTCATCGCGGGGTCATGGGCGTCGAGCCGGAGAACACCCTGCGCTCCTTCGTCCGCGCCGAGCAGTGCGGCATGGACGCCGTCGAACTGGATCTGCATCTGAGCAAGGACGGCGTCCTCGTCGTCATGCACGACGCGGAAGTGGACCGCACGACCGACGGAAAGGGGCCCATCGCCGACAAGACCCTCGCGGAGCTGCGGGAGCTCGACGCGGGCGACGGCGAGCGGGTGCCGGTCTTCGACGAGGTCCTCGACGCCGTGCGGTGCCCGCTCCAGGCGGAGATCAAGGACGTGGCGGCGGCGCGGGCGCTCGCCGAGGTGATGCGGCGCCGGGATCTGGTGCACCGCGTGGAGGTGTCGTCGTTCCACGACGACGCCATCGCCGAGATCTCCTCGCTGGTGCCCGGCGTGCGCACGGCGCTGATCGCCAGCCGGTGGGGCGCCGACATCGTGGACCGGGCGAAGGCGGTGGGCGCCGCCGCGCTCGCGCTGAACATCCGCAGGCTGACGCTGGAGACCGTGGAGCGGGCGCACGGCGAGCGGCTGAACGTCATCGGGTGGGTGGTCAACACACAGGAGCATCTGCGGCTGGTGCGCGCCTTCGAGCTCGACGGCGCGACCACCGACTTCCCCGAGATCCGGCGCACCGGCCGCTTCACGGCCTAGCGCGACGGGGGCTGCTCCGGGCTCCGGTCGGGGTTGGCGGCCCGGAGCCCGGCCTCGGCTAGTCGAGCTCCTTGACCAGCAGCTCGAAGGCGAGATCGGCGCGCTGCGGAACGCCGAAGCGCTCGTCGCCGTACGGGAAGGGGGACAGCTTTCCCGTACGGCGGTAGCCGCGCCGCTCGTACCAGGCGATCAGCTCGTCGCGGACCGAGATCACCGTCATGTGCATCTCCCGCACGCCCCAGGTCTCGCGCGCACGGCGCTCCGCCTCGGCGATGATCTGCCGGCCGAGTCCCGCGCCCTGGAGTTCGGGACGGACCGCGAACATCCCGAAGTAGGCGGCCTCGCCGCGGTGTTCGAGCTGGCAGCAGGCGACCGTCTCGCCGCCCTGCTCCACGAGGAGCAGTCGGCTGCCCGGAGCGGCGATCACCGCGAGCACGCCCTCGGGGTCGGTCCGCTGGCCCTCGAGCAGGTCCGCCTCGGTGGTCCAGCCGGTCCGGCTCGCGTCGCCGCGGTACGCCGAGTCGATCAGCGGGACCAGCGCCTGGACGTCCGCCTCAACGGCGTCGCGGTAGCTGAGCGGTGCGGCGTCACGGGGCGGTGCGGTGTCCATGTACGGCTCTCCGATCTCTGTCTCAGCCCTCGTGCGGCTGTGCGTCCGACGAGACTAACGCCGCCCCTGGGCCTAGGGTCCAGGGCATGGTGCACGTGCTCAGCAGCCGGATCCTGTTGCGCCCGGCCGACCCCGAGCGGTCGCGGCGGTTCTACGGTCATACGCTCGGCCTGCCCGTCTACCGGGAGTTCGGGGCCGGGCCCGACAGAGGAACGGTCTACTTCCTGGGCGGCGGATACCTCGAGGTGTCCGGCCGGTCTCAGGGGTCGCCCGGGCCGACTCTCAAGCTGTGGATCCAGGTCGACGACGTGGCGGCGGCGCACGAGGAGCTGACCGAGCGGGGCGCCGAGGTGCTGCGGCCGCCGGTGAAGGAGCCCTGGGGGCTGATCGAGATGTGGATCAGCGACCCGGACGGCCACCGCATCGCGGTCGTCGAGGTCCCGGCGGACCATCCGCTGCGGTACCGCCCCTAGGCAGATGCGGCCGGCGGTGTCTCTCCCGCCGCAGTCCGGGCCGTCCGGGCCTCGCGCTGGGCTGCGCTGGGCCGCCGCTTCTCTCGGTCGGCGCCCTTTCGTTCGTCGCTCGTCTCGGCCGTCGTGCCAGCCCGTCGTTTCGTCCCTCGCTCGTCCGTCGCTCGACGACGGCTGGCGGAGGGCTGGAGTCCGGGCCGATTCCGCGTCCGCGCTCCCCTCGCACTCCTGTGCGCTCGCGTACGAGCCGAGGCGGCAGGGCATCGACCCCTCGACTCCGTCGAAGGGGGAGGTGCGCCGTGCACGGACCGACGACGTCCGGCTGGCTGCTGGTGGCGCTGTGCGGCTCGACCGGGGCCTACTGCCTGGTGCGGATGCGCGAGTGCTCCGGGCGAGCGCGGGGAGCGGCCGGGGGCGAGGCGCTGATGGGCTTCGGAATGGCCGCGATGGCGGTGCCCGCCGCCGTGCTCGCCCCGCCGCGGTGGAGCTGGGCGGTGTACGCCGTCGTCTTCGGCGCGGCAGCGCTGCGCGCCCTGTGGCCGGCCTTGCGCAGCGCCCACCATCTGCACCATCTCGTCGGCTCGCTCGCGATGGTCTACATGGCGCTCGCCATGGCGACCGGCGGCGGGCACGCGGGGCACGCGTCCGCCGGCCGGCCCCTGCTCACCGGCGCGCTGCTCGTCTACTACACGGCGTACGTGCTGCGTTCCGGGGTCCGGCTGATACCCGTGCCGTCCCCCTCCCCTGTACCGTCCGCGTCGTCCGCGGCAGGCGCCGCGACGCCTGCCCTCGTCGGAGGCTCGCGCCCCGAGCTGACCCTGGCCTGCAGACTCTCCATGGGCATCGCGATGTTGGCCATGCTGCTCACACTCTGACTCGCTCTCATGTGAGCCTCGTCGCCTCCGTGTCGTGCGTCACTTGGCGTGTCAGGCCATACCCCCGGCCAGTCCCGCGCTCATAGGCTGAGGGCCATGCCAGTCTCCCTCGCCCTGCTTCTGCTCGGCGCCCTGACCGCCGTCTCGGCGCCGCGGCTGCTGGCGCGGGCGGACTGGCCGGAGCGCGAGCCGGTGGTGGCGCTGTGGGTGTGGCAGTGCGTGGTCGCCGGGGTCCTGCTGTGCTTCGCCCTGTCGATGACGTTCAGCGCGGCGGCCGCCTGGCAGCTCGTACGAGGGCATGTCTTCGCGCCCGCGCCGACCGCCGTGGTGGACGCGTACGCCCTCGGCCCGCACGAGCCGTGGTCGGCCGTCCTCGCGGTGGTCCTGGCGTGCGGCGGCCTGTGGACCGGGGCGATGCTCACCCGGGAGGTCTACCGCGCCCAGGCCCGGCGCAGGAAGCGGCGCGGCGAGCTGCTGGTGCGCTCCCCGCTGCTGCCGGGCGAGGAGCCGGGCGGCGAGCCGCTGGTCGTCCTGGAGGGCGAGCGCCCCGACGCCTGGTGGCTGCCGGGCGCCACGCCCCAACTGGTCGTCACCACAGCCGCGTTGCGCCGGCTCAAGGGCCGCCAGCTCGACGCGGTGCTGGCGCACGAGCAGGGGCACGCCAACGCGCGCCACGACTGGCTGCTGCACTGCTCCGCCGCGCTCGCCAACGGCTTTCCGCAGGTGCCGGTGTTCGCGGCGTTCCGCGACCAGATGCACCGGCTGGTCGAGCTGGCCGCCGACGACGTGGCGTCGAGGCGCTTCGGGCGGCTCACCATCGCGCTCGCCCTGGTCGAACTCAACGAGGACCGCGGGGTGTTCGGTCCGTGCCCCACGCCCGACGCCGAACTGCCGCGGCGGGTGAACCGGCTGCTGACCCCCGTTCCCCGGCTGACGGCGGGCCGCCGGCTGCGGCTGACCGCCGCCGCCGCGCTCGTGCCGGTCGTGCCGCTGGCGGTGGCGTTCGTTCCGGGGCTGCGCGCTCTGGGCTAGCCCGGCCTGCCCGGTTGGCACTCGCGCCTGGTCACAGGCCAGGATCTCCCCATGCACTCCCCCCACCCGACGCCGCCGTCCGCTCCCTCTCCCGCAGCGTCCGCTCGTACGGGCGCGCTGTTCGCCGTGCTCTCGCTCGTGCTGCTGATCCTGGTCGCGATCTCCTGGGCGCCGCTGCTGTCGGCCGACGAGTCGCTCGCGGACCCGCTGCACCGGTGGGCGGTGGCCGAGCCCGGGCTGACCGAGGTGAACCGCGTGCTCAGCGACTGGGTGTGGGATCCCTGGACGATGCGCCTGCTGATCGCCGCGGCCGCCGTCTGGCTCTGGGTGCTGCGCGAGCGGCTGCTCGCGGTGTGGATCGTGGCGACGAGCGCGCTGGGCACGGCGATGCAGCAGGGGCTGAAGGCGGCCGTGGGTCGGGAGCGTCCCCAGTGGCCGGACCCGGTCGACTCGGCGCACTACGCGGCCTATCCCTCGGGCCACGCCATGACGGCGACGGTCACCTGCGGGCTGCTGCTGTGGCTGCTGCGGCGGCACGGGGCGAGCGGGGCGCTGTGGTGGACGTGCGCGGCGGTCGCGGTCGTCTCGGTGGCCGGGGTCGGGTTCACCCGGCTCTATCTGGGGGTGCACTGGCCGTCGGACGTCGTGGGCGGCTGGCTGCTGGGGGCGTGTGTCGTCGCTCTCTCCATCGCCGGTTACACGCGCCTGCACTTGTCCCGTCGGCTGTGAGCCCGCGAGGATCGAGGTCATGGTGATCAAGGGTGTGCTCTTCGACTTCTCCGGAACGCTCTTTCGCGTCGAGTCGGTCCGGGACTGGCTCGGCGCCGTCCTGGACGCCCGGGGCCTCGCGCTGCCGGAGGCCGAACGGACGCGGTACGCGGCGGAGTTGGCGGACGCGGGAGCCTTGCCCGGCGGCTCGAGTCCGCTGCGGATCCCGCCCCGCCTCGCCGAGCTGTGGGCGACCCGGGACGAGTCGGCCCAGCGGCACCGGGCCGCGTACACCGGCCTCGCCCGCCAGGTGGCGCTGCCCGACGACGGGCTGTACGACGCGCTGTACGAACGCCATATGGCGCCGGCCGCCTGGCGCCCCTACCCCGACGCGGCGGAGGTGCTGGGAGCGCTGCGCGAGCGGGGGGTGCGGGTGGCCGTGGTCAGCAACATCGGCTGGGATCTGCGGCCGGTCTTCCGCGAGCACGGGCTGGACCCGCTGGTGGACGCGTACGCCCTGTCGTACGAGCACAGTGTGCAGAAGCCCGATGTGCGGCTCTTCCGTGCGGCGTGCGAGGAGCTGGAGCTGGACCCGCGCGAGGTGCTGATGGTCGGCGACGACCGCAGGGCGGACGGCGGGGCCGCGGATCTGGGGTGCGCGGTGCACTTCGTGGACCATCTTCCGGCGGACGAGCGTCCGGCGGGACTGCGGCCGGTGCTGGGGCTCGTCGGCTGACGCCGGGAGGGGCCGCCCGGGCGCCGTCCGGTCAGAACCGGCCGGTATCAGTCGGGACAGAGGCACACTGAAAGCATGACAAAGCCACCCGAACCGGACGATCCCCCGCGTCGCCCGGTTCGGGCAGCAACCCCGCTGACCAGGCCCTGAGGGACGTGGGGCGGGACGCGCTGAGTATATTGGCTCAGAGCCAGTCAACGCAGGAGTCAAGCATGTCCCCGCGGAGCGCATCGGTCAATGAAGAGCTTCGTCGGCGTTCGCGCGAGCGGCTTCTGCAGGCGACGGTGGACCTCGTCGGCGAGCGTGGATACGAGGCCACGACGTTGGGCGACATCGCCGACCGGGCAGGCGCGGCGCGCGGTCTCGTCTCGTACTACTTCCCGGGCAAGAGACAGCTGCTCCAGTCCGCCGTGCACCGGCTGATGCACCGCACGCTGGAGGCGGCGCTGGAGCGCGAGCCGCGCACCGACGACGGGCGCGAGCGGCTGGCGCGGGCGATCGACGCCATCCTCGGGCTCGCGGTCGACCGCCCCAGACTGATGCGCACCCATATGTCGGGGGTCCTTCAGGCCGAGGGGTTCGTGCAGTGCCCGGAGCAGCAGCGGCTCGCGTTCCTGCTGCGGGACACGGTGGAGCGCTATGGGTCGCGCGATGTGGACGCGGACTATCCGCTGCTGCGGGCCCTGCTGATGGGCGCGGTCTTCGCGATTCTGCTGCCCGGAGCGCCGATGCCGCAGGCGCGGCTGCGGGCCGAGCTGTTCCAGCGGTACGGCCTGGACTGGGAGCTGGGCGTTCCGCCGGGCGAGAGGCCGCTCGGCGGAACGCGTCAGGTCGTGGTCGGTCAGTCGTCGAAGTCGTCGAAGTAGTCCGGCTGGGTCTGGACGTTGAGCTCGTCCATCCGGATGCGCTTCGCCGGGTCGGTGCGCCTGTCCTTGATCTTCAGGACGTCCATGCCCTTGGCGATGTCGTTGGAGTAGACATAGCCGTTGTAGTAGTACGCCGACCACGAGCCGGCGGTGGTGACCTGGTCGAGGGTGACCGGGCCGCGCTCGAAGTAGCCGATCTCCTTCGGCTTGGCGGAGTCGGTGAAGTCCCAGACCGAGATTCCGCCCTGGTACCAGGCCTGGACCATCAGGTCGCGGCCCTTCACCGGGATGATCGAGCCGTTGTGGGCGACGCAGACCTCGGCGGCGGCCTGGTGCCGGTCGATCTTGAAGTAGCTGCGGAAGACCAGCTTGCGCCGGTCGCCCTTGCCGACGATGTCGTAGATGCCGTCGGCGCCGCGGTTCGGGCCGATCTCGGCGTTGCAGGTGGCCGCGCCGCCGCCGCCGAGCTCGTCGGTGAAGACGACCTTGTTCGCCTTCTGGTTGAAGGTGGCCGAGTGCCAGAACGCGAAGTTGACGTTGTCCTGGACGCGTTCGATGACCTTCGGGCGCTCCGGGTTCTTGATGTCGAACAGGATGCCGTCGCCCATGCAGGCGCCGGCGGCCAGGTCCTTGGAGGGGAGCACCGTGATGTCGTGGCAGCCGGTGGTCTTGGAGACGCCCGGGTTGGTCGGCCCGCCCGGGTTGCCGCCGCCGTCGGGGCCTTCGCCCGGGAAGAGGACCGGGAAGTTCACGATCGCGGACTTCTCAGGCGCCTTGCGCGGCACCTTGATGACGGAGATTCCGTCGTGCGGCGGCTGGCAGTCGGGGAAGGCGGCGTTCGGCGAGTACGAGGAGACGTACACGTAGACGTTGCGGCGCTCGGGCACCAGGGTGTGCGTGTGCGATCCGCACGCGGTCTCGACGGCGGCGACGTACTGGGGGTTGCGCTTGTCGCTGATGTCGAAGATCTTCATGCCCTCCCACGACGACTTCTCCGTGGCAGGCTGCGAGACGCTGTTGCAGGAGTTGTCGCTGCGCGAGGAGTCGGTGGACAGGAAGAGCAGGTCGCCGGAGACGGAGATGTCGTTCTGTCCTCCGGGACACAGGACTTGGGAGACCGTGCGGGGGGCCTTCGGATTGCTGATGTCGAGGATCCGGAAGCCGTCGTAGTTGCCCGCGAAGGCGTACTTCCCCTGGAAGGCCAGGTCCGTGTTGGTGCCTGGCAGCGCGTCCTTGGGGATGTTGACGAGATGCTCGACGTTGTCGCTGTGGACGATCTCGTCGACGCCGGGTATCTCACCGCTCGTGATGGCCGACCTGACCTGGGCCTCCTGCTCGCTGGAGATCTTCTCGCGAGCGGGCGAGTCGCCGGGGTCGGGTGTGGCGGCCGCGGGTCCGGCCGCCAGCAGCGTGGCGAGGAGCCCGGCCGCGGCTGCCGCCACGCCCAGACGTCTGCGCCGCACTCGGGTGGGGTGCAACAGGGTCACTGCGTCCTCCCTTGTATCCGTTCGCGGTTGAACGGTTCACGGACCCCGGCAGTATCTTCCCTAGCATGCCCATATCAATAGATGGCAACAGAGACGTAATGAAAGTCTCCGGGCAACCCTGTTCGCAAGCGTGCTAGGACGGTCCCTGAACACCCCAAGTGGCACAGGAGGTCAACGCGTTGAACCGCAGGAGAACCACGCGTGTCCGCACCAACGTCGTGGCGGCGGCGGCCGTCGCCGCCCTACTGGCCCTGAGCGCCTGCGAGTCGAGCTCCGACGCTCCCGCCAAGGCCAAGAGCGACGCAGGCCCTTCGGTGGTGGCGCCCGGGAAGCCCGGCGAGCCCGCGAAGACGCTCTCCGCCGACGAGGCGGCGAAGGCGCTTCCAGACGACAGCCCCAACGCGGCTGACTTCGGCTACGCACAAATGATGATCGAGCACCATAGCCAGGCGCTGACGATGACCGCGCTGGTACCGGAGCGTGCTGGATCGACGCAGCTCAAGCGGCTGGCGGAGCGTATCGCCGCCGCGCAGCAGCCGGAGATCGCCGCGATGGAGGGATGGCTGAAAAAGAACGGCGGCGACAAGGCGGCTCAGAAGGGCGGCCACGACCACGGCCACGGCCAGATGCCGGGCATGGCGACGGAGGCGCAGCTGACCCAGCTGAAGGAGGCGAAGGGCGCGGCCTTCGACGAGCTCTTCCTGAAGCTGATGATCACGCACCACCAGGGGGCGGTCACGATGGCGGTGGAAGCGCTGTCGGACGGGAACAACGTGCTGATCGAGGAGATGGCGAACGATGTGATCGCGCAGCAGACGAGCGAGATCGAGCGGATGCGCAGGCTATAGGCGCCGTGGTCGCCGCGAGGGTGCTGGTCGCAGCGGCTCGGTGAGGGCTGCGACCAGCACGGGCTCTCAGCGCGCGCCCTGGGCGTCGACGAGTCCGCCGCCGCCCGTGGCGACGCCGCCGGTCGGCTTGGCGGGGCCGAAGGGCGGGGCGTCCTGCCGGCAGACGGCGCCGACGGGCGGCAGCGCGCCCGTGGTGAGGTAGCGCACGGCGTAGTCGTTCACGCAGGTGCTGGGGTTGAGCAGCGCGGTGTGACCGTAGCCGTCGAGGGTCAGCAGGCGTGCGCCGGCCAGTGCGCGGGTCATGGCCTCGGCCGCCTGATAGGAAGTCGCCGTGTCGTAGACGGGGTTGACGACCAGAATCGGGTGGGCGGTCGGCGTGTTCCACGGGCCGGTGTAGCGCTGGGCCGCTGTGGCCGGCCACTGCGCGCACCACTCGTAGTCCCACACCCAGCGGCGGCCGAGGTCTCCCGCGCGCGCGGCGGCGAACGCGTCGAGTTCGGCGTAGCGGCTGAGCACCCGGGGGTTGGGACTCTCGGAGCAGACGACTGCGGCCTCCTGCTCGGCCCCCGGATACTTCCCGGGCGGCGGGGGTGGGGCTGCCTCAGGAGCGCGTCCCTGCCACAGTCGCTGGAGCGTCTCGGCTCCGTGGGGCCACCCCGGGTCGGTGAAGTAGAGCGCCTGGCGCAGGTCCGCCACGGTCCTGGCGTAGGTCCACTCGCCCACGGGGCTTCGCCGGAGCCGCTGCATCAGGTCGGCGAACTTGGCGCGGGTCGCCTCGGGGCTGCCCGCGGAGAAGGCGCAGCCGGCTGTGGAGGCCCGACCGCACAGCGTGAGGAACTGCTCCAGCGTGTCGGCCGAGCCCAGATCCGAGCCCATCCGCAACGAGGTGGTCTGCCGCGGCTCGCTGTCCATGGCGCCGTCCGCGTAGTTGCGAGGGTCGACGTTTCCGTCCAGGATCAGGCCGCCCACCCTGTCGGGGAAGAGATTGGCGTAGACGGCGCCGAGGAACGTGCCGTACGAGAGGCCCCAGTAGCGCAGTCGCCTGTCCCCCACCGCCTGGCGCAGCCGGTCCAGATCACGAGCGCTATAGGGGGTGGAGACGTACGGCAGCAGCTTCGCGGCGCGCTGCTCGCAGGCCTTGGCCAGCTCCGCCCGCCCGGCGAACCAGACCTGCCGCTCCCTCTCCCCCACCGGGAATCCCGCGGGCTGCCGAGCCCAGAAGGCCGTCGCTTCCTCGGCGTCGCGGAAACAGCGCACCGCGGTGCTGCGGCCCACGCCGCGTGGGTCCCAGCTGACGATGTCGAAACGCTTGCGCAGCTCGGCCGGGAAGAACCGTTCGTACCAGGCCGGCAGAGCGTCGGTGCCGGCGCCGCCGGGTCCGCCCGGGTTGAAGAACAGCGAGCCGATCCTCTCGGACGGGCTGGTGGCCTTGCGCCGGATCACGGCGAGATCGATGGTCTGGCCCGCCGGACGGTCGTAGTCGAGCGGGACCTTCAGCGTGGCGCACTCGGATCCCCGCTGTTCCGTGCCCTCGCACGGCCGCCACTCCAGCGTCGCTCCGCCGTCCCCGCCGTCCCCGCCGCGAACGGTCTGCGGCGCGGCCGCGCCGGCGGTCAAGAGCGCACAGGGCAGCAGAAGCGCGACGCACCACCCCGCTCTGCCTCGCCGTCTCGATATGAACCCCGGCATCAGGCGTCCCTTCGCAGGCAATGGGTCTGGCCCCTGGTCCGGCCCCCATTGCCGGAGGCCTGTCGGTCTCCCCCTCACTCAACAACCCGACGATCGGGACAGCACCCGCTGCGCGTCCGAACGCGGTACGTCCCAGGGACCCAGACCGCATGGGAGGCGGGCAGGCGGCGGCGCCTGCCCGCAAGATCCGCGTCCGCCGCGTCCGCGCCGCGGACCTGGGCGGCAGGCTCGTGCGGCTGGAGGCCGCGTCGTGCCTCCCCCTCCCGGCGCACCGGTGCGATGCTGGAATCCCCCTGTGGGAAAGGAGCGCAGCTGTGCTTCGCGTCGCCGTCATCGGATCGGGACCCAGTGGGGTCTACGCCGCGCAGGCTCTCGCCCAGCAGAGCCTTGTGCCGGATGTACGGGTGCATGTGCTGGACCGTCTCCCCTGCCCATTCGGACTCGTGCGCTATGGAGTGGCGCCCGACCACGAGAAGATCAAGTCGCTCCAGAACAACCTCCGAGCCGTCCTGGAGGACGAGCGGATCGACTTCGTCGGCAACGTCGAGGTGGGCTCGCCCGGCCTCGGCCCCGAGCGGCTGCTCGAGCTGTACCACGCGGTGGTCTACTGCGTCGGAGCGGCCAAGGACCGCAGGCTCGGCGTGCCCGGCGAGGACCTTCCGGGCAGCTGCTCGGCCACCGACTTCGTCTCCTGGTACAGCGCGCACCCCGACGCCGCGTCCAACGGCTTCGCGCTCGGGGCCCGCTCGGCCGTGGTGATCGGCGTCGGCAACGTGGCCGTCGACGTCGCCCGGATCCTCGCGCGCGGCGCGGACGAGCTGCGCCCCACCGACGTCCCGCAGGCGGCGCTCGGCGCGCTCGCGCTGAGCCGGGTGCGCGATGTGCACATGGTGGGCAGGCGCGGCCCCGCACAGGCCAAGTTCACCACCAAGGAGCTGCGCGAGCTCGGCGCCCTGCCGTCGGCGGAGGCACTGGTCGAGCTCGCCGACCTGTCCCTGGACCCCGCGTTCGCCGACCCTGCCTCGACCGCGGCGGCCGCTCTTCCCGCGGTCAGCCGGCGCAATCTCGAGGTTGTGCGCGGCTGGTCCCGCCAGCCGCCGCAGGGCAAGGAGCGGCGGATCCACCTGCGGTTCTTCCTCCGGCCGACCGAGCTGCTGGAGCGAGAGGGGCGGGTGGCGGGCGTACGGTTCGAGCGCACCGCCCCGGACGGCGAGGGGGGCGTACGGGGCACGGGCGCGTACGAGGACGTCGAGGCGCAGCTGGTGCTGCGCGCGGTGGGCTACCGAGGGACGCCGCTGGCCGGACTGCCGTTCGACGCGCGGCGCGGGACGGTGCCGCACGCGGGCGGCCGGGTGCTGCGGGACGGCGTGCCCTCGCCCGGCGAGTACGTGGCGGGGTGGATCAAGCGTGGTCCGACCGGCGTGATCGGCACCAACCGGCCGTGCGCCAAGGAGACCGTGGCATCGCTGCTCGAGGACGCGGCGACGCTCGCGCTGCGGCCGGTCGCGGCCGATCCGCTGGCCGCGCTGCGGGAGTCGGGGCGCCGACCGGTGACATGGCCGGGCTGGCTGGCGATCGAGTCGGCGGAGGCGGCCCTGGGCACGACGCTCGGCCGACGGTCCGTCAAGATCCCGGACTGGGAGGGCCTGTTGGCCGCCTCGCGGGCCGGGTGAGGCGCAAGGCTCCTCGGTCGGCCGTCCGCGGCTGACCCGCGGGGAGTGCGGGCCTGCGGCACCGCGGCGAGGGAGGAGGGGCTGGGCCGGCGGGCAGGAGACCGGGAGACGCAGCGGCTGGGTCCGGCGACCGGCGCGGCTGGGTCGACCGGCGCGACCGCCACCAGGGCGGCGTGGGCCTCTGCCCTCATGCTCCCGTGGCCCCGAGACCCCTGGCTGAGAACCGCCTCCTCGGCGACCGATGAGTTCGGGGGACGCGGACGGTCTCCACTGCGCACGCCCCGCCGCGGCCCGACCCTGCCCCGGCGTCCGCGTGCACGGGCTGACCTGCGCGGACGCCCGTCCACGAGCCACTGTCAGTGGGCGGGTGCAGACTGGCCCGTATCCGCGACAAAGGCGTCCTGGAGGCAAGGCCATGACCGATGTTCTTCTGACCGTTGGGACACGAAAAGGGCTGTTCATCGGCCGCGGAAGCGGTGGATCCTGGGAGTTCGACGGCCCGCACTTCAATGCCCAGGCGGTCTACTCGATCGCGATCGACACCCGCAGGGGACCCGTCCCCCGGCTGCTGGTCGGCGGCGACAGCGCGCACTGGGGGCCGTCCGTCTTCCACTCCGACGATCTGGGCCGGACCTGGGTCGAGCCGGCGAAGCCGGCGGTGAAGTTCCCCAAGGACACCGGCGCCTCCCTGGAGCGGGTCTGGCAGCTGCATCCGGCGGGCGCGGCCGCCCCGGACGTGGTGTACGCGGGCACGGAGCCGGCCGCCCTGTTCCGCTCGACGGACCGGGGCGAGACCTTCGAGCTCGTACGCCCCCTGTGGGAGCACCCCACCCGCTCCCAGTGGGTGCCCGGCGGCGGAGGCGAGGCCGTGCACACGGTGGTGACCGATCCCCGGGACGCCGAGGCCGTGACGGTCGCGGTGTCGACCGCGGGGGTGTTCCGCTCCCAGGACGGCGGCGCCAGCTGGGCGCCGTCCAACCGCGGGGTCTCGGCCGTCTTCCTGCCCGACCCCAACCCGGAGTTCGGGCAGTGCGTCCACAAGATCGCGCAGGACGCGGGCGACGTCGACCGGCTGTATCTGCAGAACCACTGGGGGGTGTACCGCAGCGACGACGCCGGCGCGCGGTGGACCGACATCGGCGCGGGCCTGCCGTCCGACTTCGGCTTCGCCGTGGCCGCGCACCCGCACCGCTCCGGCACCGCCTACGTCTTCCCGATCACGGCCGACGCCGACCGCGTCCCGGCCGGGCATCGCTGCCGCGTCTACCGCACGGGCGACGCCGGCGACACCTGGGAGCCGCTCTCCGCCGGGCTGCCGGAGGGCGACCACTACGGCACGGTGCTGCGGGACGCGCTGTGCACCGACGACGCCGATCCGGCGGGCGTCTACTTCGGCAATCGCAACGGCGAGCTGTTCGCCAGCGCGGACGACGGGGACAGCTGGCGGCAGATCGCCTCGCACCTGCCGGACGTCCTGTGCGTACGGGCGGCGGCCATGGGGTGATCGAGGGGGCCGTTGCACCAGTAGAGTGACGCTCCGTGGCAGCGAGACCTTTGAACGAAATCGTCGAGCCGGGATGGGCCGACGCCCTGGGCCCGGTGGCCGAACGCATCGCCGCGATGGGCGACTTCCTGCGCGCTGAGATCGCCGCGGGACGCACCTATCTGCCGGCCGGATCGAATGTGCTGCGCGCTTTCCAGCAGCCGTTCGACGAGGTGCGCGTCCTGATCGTCGGTCAGGATCCGTATCCCACACCAGGGCACGCCGTGGGGCTGAGCTTCTCGGTCGCGCCCGAGGTGCGGCCGGTGCCGGGCAGCCTGGACAACATCTTCCGGGAGATGCACGCGGACCTGGGCCACCCGCGGCCCGCCAACGGGGATCTCACCCCGTGGACGCGGCAGGGGGTGCTGCTGCTCAACAGGGCGCTCACCACCGCCCCCCGCAAGCCCGCCGCGCACCGCGGCAAGGGCTGGGAGGAGGTGACCGAGCAGGCCATCCGGGCGCTCGCCGCGCGCGGGAAGCCCCTGGTGTCGGTGCTGTGGGGGCGCGACGCCCGCAATCTGCGCCCCCTGCTCGGCGACCTCCCCGCGATCGAGTCCTCGCACCCCTCTCCGATGTCCGCGGACCGCGGCTTCTTCGGGTCGCGGCCGTTCAGCCGGGCCAACGAGCTGCTCCAGCGGCAGGGCGCCCAGCCGGTGGACTGGCGGCTTCCGTGACCGCGAGCTGGGTGCTCGGGGTGGACTCCGGCGGCTCCGGCCTGCGCGCTGCGCTGACGAGGGCCGCGGGAGACCCTGACGGCCCCGGCGGCCCGGACGCGGCCGTACCCGGCGCCCATGAGGTCGTCGAGTCCCGTGAGCCCGTGCGCACCGGGACCGGCGGCATCGACGCCGGTCATCTGCTGGAGCAGCTGCTGCCGATGGCGCGCGGCCTGCTGGAGCGCGTCGGCGGCGGCTCGGTCCGCGCGGTCGCGATCGGCGCGGCCGGGATGGCGTCCCTCGGCGGCCGGCTGCGCGCCGAGCTGCCCGCTGCGCTGGCGGGCTCGCTGGGCGTGCGGCGCCTCGTGCTGGCCGCCGACGCGGTCACCGCCTACGCAGGAGCGCTCGGCCAGCGTCCGGGCGCCGTCGTCGCCGCCGGCACCGGCATGATCGCGCTGGGCACGGATCTGACCGGCTGGCGGCGGGCCGACGGCTGGGGGCACCTCCTCGGCGACTGCGGCGGCGGCGCGTGGATCGGCCGGGCCGGCCTGGAGGCGGCGCTGCGCGCCCACGACGGGCGGGCGACGGGCTCGCCCGCGCTGCTGGCCGCGATGGAGTCCGCGCTCGGTCCCGCGCGGGACGTTCCCGGCCTGCTCTACCCGCGTTCGGACCGGCCGGCGGTGCTCGCGTCCTTCGCCCCGCACGTCGCCCGCTGCGCGGCGGAGGACGGCGACGAGGTGGCCGCGGGCGTGCTCGCCCAGGCCGCCCGGCATATCGCGGAGTCCGCCGCCGCGGTCTGCCCGGCCGCGGCCGAGGCGCCCGACGGCTGCGAAGTCGCCCTGACCGGAGGGCTGTTCAAGCTGGGCGAGCCGCTCCTCCTGCCCCTGCGGTCCGAGCTTTCCGGACAACTGCCGCACGCCCAGCTCGTATCGGCGGCCGGCGACCCGCTGGCCGGGGCGCTGCTCCTCGCCTCCGCGCTCGCCTCGGGCACGCTCCGGCTGCCCCTCCATGAGACGCTGCTGCACGTGTCGGCAGAGCAGGGTACTTGAGACGTACGCCGCCCATCGGATAAATACGGACAGATGACGCTTGACTGCCCCCTCCCCGAACAGCCGAGCCCACAAAGCCACTAGCATGCGGCGCTATGAGCTCCCCCACTGGGCCCGCATCCGGCCTGCCTGTACGAATGCCGCGACCTCGACAGTCCGGTCGGCACCGCCGTCCGGAACCCGTGGCCGCTCCTGAGGGCGCGCCCGCGCTCGTGCTCGCCGTTCCCGGCGCTCCCGCGCCGGCGACGCGCGCTCTGGCCGAAGAGGTCATAAGCATCGCTCGTTCCGAGCTGCCCGGCCTGGACGTCGGCATCGGGTACCTGGACGGCGACGACGCCGAGTACCCCACGCTCGAGAGCGTCCTCGCGCAGACCGCCGCCCGGCGCACCGAGCGGTACGAGATCGCGAAGGCCGCCGGCCGCGAGGTGAACGAGCCCGAGGGTCCGGCCGCCGTCGTCGTGCCGCTGCTCGCCGGCCCCGACAGCGCCCTGATGAGGCGCGTCCGCCAGGCCGTGATGGACAGCCGCGCGCACGCCGAGCTGACCGACGTCCTCGGCCCGCACCCGCTGCTCGCCGAGGCCGTGCACGTGCGGCTCTCCGAGGCCGGTCTGGCCCGCGCCGACCGCGCCCGGCTGTTCACCGTGGCCACGGCGGCCGACGGCATCATCCTGGCGACCGTCGGCGGCGAAGAGGCCGTCCAGGCGGCCGGGATCACCGGGATGCTGCTGGCCGCGCGGCTGGCCGTGCCCGTCATGGCGGCGGCGCTCGACCAGGAGGGCTCGATCGCGGCCATCGCCGAGCAGCTGCGCGGCTCCGGCTCGATGCAGCTCGCCCTCGCCCCGTACCTCGTCGGCCCCGAGCTGCCCGAGGGCCTGCTCGACGCCGCCGCGAAGGAGGCGGGCTGCCCCGCCGCCGACGCGCTCGGCGCGTACCCCGCGATCGGCAAGCTGGTGCTCTCGCAGTACGCGAGCGCGCTGGGCATCTCGCCGCAGCCGCAGGGCGCTCCGTCGCGCTGACGGCCCGCACACGCAGGACGAAGGGCCCGTACCGGTCGCGCTGACCGGTACGGGCCCTTTCTCTCGTCTTAGGGCGTCCTCGGGCCCGTCCACGGCGCTGCGGGGCCCCAAGGCGCTCCGAGCGCCGTCAGGCGAAGATCACACAGGAGGCCGCGGGGACGTCGAGGGACCCGGCGCGGCGCGGGACGCCCGTCTGCGGGTCGACGTCGAACCAGGTGACGTCACCGGAGTGCTCGTTGGCCGCGTAGAGCCTGCGCCCCGACGGGTCCAGGGTGAGGTCCCGCGGCCAGCGCCCGCCGCACGGCACGGTCGCCACCAGCTCGGCCCGCTCGCCCGTCTCGTCGAGCGAGAGGACGGCGATGGCGTCCTGCCCGCGATTGGCCGTCCACAGGCGGCGGCCGTCGGGCGAGACGACCACCTCGGAGGGGTAGACGGGCCGCGGCGTGCCCTGCGGCGCGACGGCCGCCTCGCCGACCGGCTCGAGCACGCCGGCGTCCGCGTCCCAGCGGCAGACGACGAGGGTCGGCTCCAGCTCGTTCAGGACGTAGGCGTGGGCGCCCGCCGGGTGGAAGGCGAGATGGCGCGGGCCCGTGCCGGGGCGCAGCGCGGTCTCGGAGTGCAGGTTCAGCTCGCCCGTCCCAGGGTCGAGCGCGCAGATCCGCACGGAGTCGGTGCCGAGGTCGACGCTGAGCACCCAGCGCCCGGACGGGTCGGGGAGCACCTGGTGGGCGTGCGGGCCGCGCTGGCGGTCCGGGTCGGGGCCGGCGCCCTCGTGGTGCATGACGCCGCTGGCGGCCGACGCCCGTCCGTCGGGCCGCAGGGGGAGCACGCTGACGCTGCCGGAGCCGTAGTTCGCCGTCATCAGGTGATCGGAGGCGAGCGCGAGATGCGTGGGCGCGGCGCCGCACACGGGCACCGGCACGCCGATCAGCCGCGGCGCGCCGCCGCTGACGTCGAGCGCCGCGACCGCGCCCTCAGAGGTCTCGGAGACGGCGTAGAGCACCGGGCGCGCCGGACCCGACGAGGCGGCCAGTGCGAGGAAGGACGGGTCGGCGACGGCGTCGCTCGCCCCGGTCTCCGTCAAGGCGCCGGTGCGCCCGTCCACGGCGGCCGTGACGATCCCGCAGCCCCCCGCCGAGGTGAACGATCCGATGAACGCGCGTACGGCGCTCAGAGCGGCCTCTGGAGCCTCTCCCGCCTCGACGGCCCCGCCGGCCTTCCGGCCCCGACCGCTCCCCGCATGCCTCCCGCCCTGCTCTGCTCGGTCGTCCCGCCCGCCCTGCTCGGCTCCCTGGCTCACAGCGCCTCCCCATGTCCGCCTGTGTCCGCCTGCTGATCGCACAACGCGCGGCCGACGCTAGCAGCATCGGTCTAGACCAACCGCGGCCCTCCCCCGCTCCCCCGCTCCCCCGCCCTACTCGCTCGCCTCGCCCCGTGCTCGCGCCTGCGCCTGCGCGTGGTGGACATAGGACGGCCGCCACTGGGTCGAGTCGTACGTCCGGTGGAAGACGGGCGTCGCGGCGCCCGAGATCGGCGGCACGATCCACGACCAGTCGGCTCCCACCCCTCGCCCATGGCCGGCCTCGCGCTCCAGGTGTGCGAGGAAGCGCTGGGACTCGGTGTGGTGGTCGGTGACGGTGACGCCCGCCCGGTCGAAGGAGTGCAGCACCGCGCGGTTGAGCTCGACGAGCGCCCGGTCCTTCCAGAGCGAGCGGTCGCTCGTCGTGTCGAGCCCCAACTGCTCGGCGACGCGCGGCAGCAGGTCGTACCGGTCGGTGTCGGCGAGGTTGCGCGCGCCGATCTCCGTGCCCATGTACCAGCCGTTGAAGGGGGCCGCCGGGTAGCAGATCCCGCCGATCTCCAGGCACATGTTGGCTATGGCGGGCACGGCGTGCCAGCGCAGGCCGAGGGCCGCGCACCAGGCGTCCTCCGGGTGCCGCAGCTCCACTTCGAGGACGGCGTCGCGCGGCAGCTCGAACCAGCGCGGCTTGCCGTCCCCGTCCTCTATGACGAGAGGCAGTACGTCGAAGGGCGTGCCCGGACCGCCCGGCCAGCCGAGCCGGAGCGCGAGGTCGGTGAGCCCGGCGTTGCGCGGGTCGCCGACGGCGGACGCCCCTGCGGCCCCGGGCACGGCGCCGTACCCGGCGTACCGCACGAGCTGCTCGTTCCAGATCCGCGGTCCGGGCCGGTCGGGGGCGTCCGGGGCGAACACCGTGATCAGCGGGCGGATCCGGCCGCCGTTGGTCGCCTGCCTCAGATGCTCCGCGGCCTCGCGCGCCACGGAGTCGGCGTCCTCGACATGTCTTCTGTCGCGTATGCGCAGGGAGCGCCAGTAGAGGCGGCCTATGCAGCGGTTGCTGTTGCGCCAAGCGACGCGTGCGCCATAGACGAGTTCGGACGAGGTGTGGCGGTAGGTTCCGGTCTTGTCGATCTCGGCGCGCACGGCTGCCAGACGGGCGGCGAGATCGCCTGCCTCCGGCTCCTCACGGTGGTACTGGACGAGGAATTCCTCGGCCTCCTGGCGCAGTTCGTCGAGGGTGGCCGGCGGGCCGGACTCCGCGCGGCCCGCCGGGGGCCGCTCGGAGTGGGCCATGGGGCAGCCGGCCTGCTTAGCGGTCGCGTCCGCCCACTGGTGCTGTTCCGCCTTCGGGTCGTCCGCCGCCCTCCGGCGCAGGTATCTGAGCAGTGACTTCCGCATGGTGCGCACCCCCGGGGGTCCTTGAGGGGACATACGTGGATGCCGCTGTCGTTACCCCTCGAACAGGCTGATCCACCCTGTGTATGCGGGGTGAAATCGCCTCATCCAAGCACTTCTTGTCCATGCCGCACACCCGTTCCCATCGAATAAGGCATCCCGGATCGTCGCTGAACGTCCGTGAACGTCTTTGACCGGTCCTGGGCCTGACGCTCCGTCGGCGTCCTCCGTGGTCAGGCCGGCGATCAGGCTCGCGGTCAGGACCTGACGAGCGGGGAGCCCGGGGAGCTGTGCAGGGGCGCGGCCAGCTCGGTGAGCAGCTTCTCCAGCCCGTGCAGATGGTGCAGCGCGGCCTCCGCGCCGGGGTGGTGCTGCACGGCCGACCCGTGGGCCGCGGGCGCCGACTCGGCGGCCGACCGCGTGCCGGGCGAGACCAGGGCCTCGACTGCGGCCTCCACGCGCCAGCAGGCCGCCGCCAGCCGCGCGTCGTGCGAGGCCTGCGGGTCGGCCGCGACGGAGGCGAGGCCGCGCACCTCGCGGGCGCAGTCGTCCAGCAGGACCAGGACCTGGCGGGCACGGGCCTTGCGGGCGCGCAGCGGGTTCAGCGGGTGGACGAGCGGGGCCAGGGAGAGCCGCGCGCGGCCGAGGACCGCCTCCAGCTCCGCGGCGAGGGGCGCCGGGTCGGCCTCCTCGTCGCCGGCCAGCCGGCGCGCCGCCGCGGCGGTGCAGTCGTGCACGCAGCGCACGGCGCGCTCGATCCAGGCGTGGGTCGCGGCGTGCGTCGTGATGGGCAGCACGAACGTCACCGCCAGCGTCGCGCCGAGCGCGCCGACGCCGGTCTCCGCGAGACGCAGCGCGAGCAGGCCGGGCTCCAGCATTCCGAGCAGTCCGTACAGCAGGGAGACGAGCAGCGTCACGGCCAGCATCATCCAGCTGTACGAGACCGGGGCCGCGTAGAAGATCGCGAAGACGCACACGGCCACCAGGGCCGCCGTGGGGGCCACCGCGCCGTGCAGCGGCAGGGCCAGAAGGAGTCCGGCGGCGATGCCGACGACCGTGCCGAGGATCCGACGGAACCCGCGGACCAGGGTCTCGCCGCGCGAGGAGGTGTTCACGAAGATCCACCACGCGGCGCCGACGGCCCAGTACCAGCGGCCCTCGGACAGGATCTGGCCCAGCACGAGCGCGAACCCGCCCGCGACCGTCACCTGGATCGCCTGTCGGGTGGTGGTCCGCTCGAGGCCCGATCCGCCCGGCAGGGCCGGCGGGGCGGCCGGCGGCAGCCGCCGCTCGTAGCACCACAGGCCGAAGCGGACGCCCGAGGAGGCGAGCAGGGCGGTCAGGACGGCGGAGAACAGGCCGGGCAGCTGTCCGGGCACGGTGTGCAGGAACTGCGCCACGAAGAAGGTCATGAACGCGAAGACCCCGAGCGCGTGGCCGCGCGGGCCCCAGCGCCGGGCGTACACCCCGAGGCCGGCGACGGCGAGGAACGCCGCGTCCCGCAGCAGCGCGACGTCGTGCAGCCCGGCCGCGAGGGCGAGGACCGGGAAGCCGACGGCGGGCAGCAGGGCGGTGGTGACCGCCTGACCGCGGACGGTTGGGTCGGTGACCGTGAAGAGGGCGAGCAGCGCGGCGAGGCCGCCGGCGATGACCGCGGTGAGGTGGTGGCCGGTGAGGGCGCACGCGGCGACCGCCAGACCGACGCCGAGGACGGACCGCAGAGCGCTGCGCAGCCGCAGCCGCCCCGGATCCGGAGCCACGAACACCCTCTTCAGCACTGCTTGCCGCCCCTTCGCCGTCCTGGCATGAAAAAGGCGCCGCGGAATCCGCAGCGCCATCGACGTCCCCATGAGAACATCCGGGGCCCCATTGGCTCAAGCGACGCTTGGATCAGTGGGCCATTGGCCCAGTATCGGACGGGGAGGGCACCCGTCATCCGGGCCAACGGACCACCGAGCGGGGGGCAGCACGGCCTAGAGCGCGCAGGCCCTCCGCTCGGGGCGGAGGGCCTGCGCGCTATAGAGGGCCAGATCGAGGGCCTGCGCTATAGAGGGCCGCGCGCCTTAGAGGGCCCGCGCGCTATAGCGCGACGGCTGCGGCCTGACGGCCATGGCTACCGCTCGACGACCGCGTCCCCTCTGTTCGCGCGGACGCGCTCCCGGATCAGGGCGATGGCCACGACCAGCGCCGCCACCAGCACGGAGAGGATCACCTGCTCGCGTCCGGCGTCGTCGGTCAGCATGTAGACCAGCACGAACGAGATCATCGCGATCGTCGCCCACGTCAGATACGGGAAGAGCCACATCCGCACCACCAGCTTCTCCGGCGACTCGCGCAGCAGGATCGCGCGCATCCGCAGCTGTGTGAAGCAGATGACCAGCCAGACGAACAGGGCCACCGCGCCAGAGGAGTTCAGCAGGAAGAGGAAGACCGTGTCGGGCCACTGGTAGTTGAAGAAGACGGCGACGAAGCCGAAGACGACCGAGCCCAGGATCGCCGCCCGCGGCACGCCGCGACGGTTCGTCCGTGCGAACGCCTTCGGCGCGTCGCCGCGCTCGCCGAGCGAGTACGCCATGCGCGAGGCGGTGTAGAGCCCGGAGTTGAGGCAGGAGAGCACGGCCGTGAGCACGATGACGTTCATGATCTGGCCGGCGTGCGGGATGCCGATCGCGTCCAGCGCCGCGACGTACGAGCCATGCTCCTTGATCGCCGGGTCGTCCCAGTCCAGGAGCGACACGACGACCAGGATCGAGCCCAGGTAGAAGACGGCGATTCGCCAGATGACGCTGTTGGTGGCCTTGGTGACCGCGCGCTGCGGGTCCTCGGACTCGCCGGCGGCGAGGGTGACGATCTCGCTGCCCATGAAGGAGAAGACGACCATCAGCACGCCGGTGAGGATCGCGCCCGCGCCGTTCGGCAGGAATCCGCCGTGGCCGGTGAGATGGTCCAGGCCCGTCGCCTCGTGGCCGGAGCCGGGCAGCACTCCGAAGACCGCGAGCCCGCCGATCACGATGAAGGCGGCGATGGCGACGACCTTGATCCCGGCGAACCAGAACTCGAACTCGCCGTACGACGACACCGACGCCAGGTTGGTCGCGGTCAGCACGACCATCACGATCAGCGCCCACGCCCACTGCGGAACCGACGGTATCCAGCTCTCCAGGATCGCCGCGCCCGCGGTCGCCTCGACCGCCAGCACCACGACCCAGAAGAACCAGTACAGCCAGCCGATCGAGAAGCCGGCCCAGCGGCCCAGCGCACGGTCGGCGTACGCGGAGAACGAGCCGGACGTCGGATGGGCGGCCGCCATCTCGCCCAGCATCCGCATCACGAAGACGACCATCGTGCCGACGAGTGCGTACGACAGAAGGATGCCGGGGCCCGCGGCCGCGATGCCCGAGGCGGAGCCGACGAACAGGCCGGCGCCGATGACACCGCCGATGGCGATCATCGACAGATGCCGGTTCTTGAGCCCCGCCTGGAGGCCGCCCGGGGAGGGCGTCTGCCCGGGCTCACGCGGTGGCGAGGCCACGCCGGTGGTCGTCGGTTGTGCGCTCATGCTCAGTCCTCACAGGGGGAAGGAAGAGGTGCGGGGCGGCGGGACGGGGCGGCCGAGACCGGTCCGCAGGCCGGACATGGGGTAGGACGGCACTGTGGACGGCCCGTTGGGAGGCCGGCCCGTCGCAGCAGTCGGCACGGTGCGCGAACTGCTCGCCGACGCCTTCGAGTCGGCGACGTCGCCTGGGCCCGTCGGCACACACGGCGCGGAAGGCGCCGGGGCGGAAGACAGGGCCGCTATGGGCGCCGGGGATGGCCCGGCGCTCGGATTCGGGGTACGCAGAACCTAGGAGCCAACCCCCCGCGGCGGCCATGTACAGATGTCAGACGCGGTCGCCCCCACTTCAGACAGTTGCTCAAACCAACCCGTACAACCCCGCCCGCCCTGGGACGGCCCCCGCATGCGGAAACTCATGTCCGCTTCGCGGAGCACCGCAGGGCGATCACCGCGAAGGCGCTGGTCGTCGCCCCGCGTCGCACGGAGGGCCGGGATAGACTGGGCCATTGGCTCAGCCGCGGCCAGCGCTTTCGGGCCAGGGCCAGCGCCTTCGGGCCAGAGGCCAGGACATTCGGGCCAGAGGAGGCCGCGGACCGTGACGGTCGACGCACTCGACACCCGCATCCTGCGGCTGCTGATCGAGCAGCCGCGCACCAGCGTGCGCGAGTACGCCCGGATCCTCGGCATCGCCCGCGGCACGCTCCAGGCCAGGATCGACCGGCTGGAGCGGGACGGGGTGATCACCGGCTCGGGGCCGTACCTCTCCCCCGCCGCCCTCGGGCACCCGGTGCTCGCCTTTGTGCACATCGAGGTCACGCAGGGGCATCTGGACGAGGTCGGCGACGCGCTGGCGGCCCTGCCGGAGATCATCGAGGCCTTCTCGATCACCGGCGGCGGCGATCTGCTGACCCGGGTCGCCGCGCGCGACAACGGCCACCTGGAGGACGTCATCCAGCGGCTGATCCAGCTGCCGGGCGTGGTGCGCACCCGGACCGAGATGGCCCTGCGCGAGCGGGTGCCGCACCGGCTGCTGCCGCTGGTCGAGTCGGTGGGCAAGGCGGCCGGCACGCCTCGCTGAGGAGCGCCTTGGCATGCTGGAGCGTATGAGCACCGCGCGCACATCTTCGGTTTCGGTCGTCTTCGATCTCGACGGCACGCTCGTGGACAGCGAGCCGAACTACTACGAGGCAGGCCGGCGGCTGTTGGCCGAGCACGGCGTGCGGGACTTCAGCTGGGAGAGCCACACCCGCTTCATCGGCATCGGCACCCGCGAGACGCTGGAGGTCCTGCGCGAGGAGTACGGGATCGAGGCGCCGGTGGAGGAGCTGCTGGCCGGCAAGAACCGGGCCTATCTGGAGCTGGCGCGCACCTCGACCGACGTCTTCCCCCAGATGCGGACGTTCGTGGAGCGGCTGCACGCGGCGGGCGTGCCGATGGCGGTGGCGTCCGGTTCGTCCCGGACCGCCATCGAGGCGGTCCTGGCGGGCACCGGCCTGGACGCGTACCTCCCCACGATCGTCTCCGCGGAGGAGGTCGCCCACGGCAAGCCGGAGCCGGACGTCTTCCTGGAGGCCGCGCGCCGGCTGGGCGTCTCGCCGGACGACTGCGTGGTCGTGGAGGACGCGCCTCCGGGCGCGGCGGCGGCGCACGCGGCCGGGATGCGCTGCATCGCCGTTCCGTACGTCCCCGAGACCGCCGACGATCCGGCGTTCCAGTCGGCGGGGCTCCTCTTCGCGGGCGGCCAGGGCGAGTTCACGGCGCAGGCGGCGTACGACTGGACGGTCGGCGCGCCTGCCTGACCGGGCTCGTGCCCAGCAGCCCGGCCTCAGGCGCGCCGACCGGGCGAGCGTGCAGCGCGGTTCCCGCGCCGCGCGTGCTCGCGCCGGTCAGCGCGTCCTGTCGCGCTAGACGGAGCGGCGGACCCGGGCGGCCTTGCGGGCCTCGGCCGTCTGACGGGCCTCGGCGGACCGGCGGGACTCGCCGCCGGCGCGGCCGGACTGCCCCGGGCGGGTGCCCATGCCCCGGAAGGGGGCGCCGCGCTGGGAGCGCTCCTTGACCGGCGCGCCGGGGCCGATGGGGACGCCGGAGGGGGCCTGTGCGCCGGTGATACGGCTCAGCTCGGCCTCGCCGGAGCGCACTTGGGCGATCTGCGGGGTGATCCCGGCGGCCGCCATCAGACGGGCCATGTCGCGCCGCTGGTTGGGCAGGACGAGGGTGACGACGCTGCCGGACTCGCCGGCGCGGGCGGTGCGGCCGCCGCGGTGGAGGTAGTCCTTGTGGTCGCTGGGCGGGTCGACGTTGACGACGAGGTCGAGGTCGTCGACGTGGATGCCGCGCGCCGCGACGTTGGTGGCGACGAGCACGGTGACATGGCCGGTCTTGAACTGGGCGAGCGTACGGATGCGCTGGGGCTGGGACTTGCCGCCGTGCAGCGCCGCAGCGCGTACGCCGCTGTTCAGCAGGTGCTTGGTCAGCCCGTCGACCGCGTGCTTGGTGTCCAGGAACATGATCACGCGGCCGTCGCGGGCGGCGATCTCGGTGACGGTGGCGTACTTGTCGGCGCCGTGGACGTGCAGCACGTGGTGCTCCATCGTGGTGACCGCGCCGGCGGCGGGGTCCACGGAGTGGACCACCGGGTCGTTGAGGTAGCGCCGGACCAGCAGGTCGACGTTGCGGTCGAGCGTGGCCGAGAACAGCATCCGCTGCCCGTCGGGACGGACCTGGTCCAGAAGTTCGGTGACCTGCGGCATGAAGCCCATGTCGGCCATCTGGTCCGCCTCGTCCAGCACGGTGATGTCCACGCGGTCCAGCCGGCAGTCCTTGCGCTCGATCAGGTCGCTCAGACGGCCCGGCGTCGCGACGACGACCTCGGCCCCGGAGCGCAGCGCGCCCGCCTGGCGGCCGATCGACATCCCGCCGACCACGGTCGCCATGCGCAGCTTCAGCGAACGGGCGTACGGGGTGAGCGCGTCGGTCACCTGCTGCGCCAGCTCCCGGGTGGGGACGAGCACCAGAGCCAGCGGCTGGCGCGGCTCCGCGCGCCGGCCCGCGGTGCGCGCGAGCATCGCCAGGCCGAAGGCGAGCGTCTTGCCCGAGCCGGTGCGGCCACGGCCCAGAACGTCGCGGCCCGCCAGTGAGTTCGGCAGCGTCGCGCCCTGGATCGGGAACGGCTCGGTGACGTCGAGGCCGGTGAGCGTCTTCAGCAGCTCGGCCGGCATGTCCAGCTCGCCGAAGGTCGCGGCGGCGGGGAGGGCGGGGGTGACGGTGACGGGGAGGGCGAACTCGCCCTGCGGCGCGGAGGGACGACGCCGGGCGGGGCCGCCCTGGCCGCGTCCCTGCGGGCGGAACCGGGCGCCGCGGTCGGCGCCGGCCGAGCCGCCCTGGCGGGGATTGGAGTAGCGGTCGTTCTTGCGGGTCGATCGGTTCATACAGAACCCTTCCTCGATAGGGCACGTATCGAGGAATTCTCGGCGCAATGGCCGAATGAATTGCAAGAACGAGCCGGAGTAAATACTGGGACGAGACCGGCCGCCGCTTCGGTGCGGAGCACGGGGGCGCCCGGCGCCGGAATTGCGGGAATCCACGGGGACGGGCGGCTCGTCTCGCCGCTGCCGTACGGCAGGACGTCGGCGCCTCGCCCGCGCTCACGCGGGCCTCGAGGCGCCGTCAGGGCGCGTCGGGCGAACCCCGAGCACGCCAACGAGCCGGGGCCCGCACCCATGGTGCGGGCCCCAGCTGCGTGGTACGCGTCTGCGTCAGCGTCAGGCGGGAACGATGTTCTCGGCCTGCGGGCCCTTCTGGCCCTGCGTGACGTCGAAGGTCACCTTCTGGCCTTCCTGAAGCTCACGGAAGCCGGACGTGGCGATGTTCGAGTAGTGGGCGAAGACGTCCGGGCCGCCACCCTCCTGCTCGATGAAGCCGAAGCCCTTTTCCGCGTTGAACCACTTCACGGTGCCAGTAGCCATGTCATATCTCCTTCGGGGCAGTGCACGGAGGCCGCACTGTGCGAACTCCGGCGTCGCCGTAATGATTGCCCCGTCCGGAAAAATTCTCCGGAAATTAAAGCACTCGATGGCATACAGCTATCAAAAGCACTTGAAATCTTTGGGAACCACAACTGCAACTGAGATCAAGACTAGCACGGCACCGCCGTCGGACAAGGTGCGCAGCCCGTTATTTCACCGGCGTCCACGTCGACGTCGGCGAAAATTCGCCGCCCTCCACGGGGCAAATTCTGAACTCCCGGCGACAGATATTCGCCACCCCGGCCGACGGCCCGCCGTCCGCGCCCGCGGCGGCCGAAACGATCTCCAGACCGGATCGCGCGAGCGGCGGCGGCGACGCGTACCCGACGTCGTGCTTCCGGCCCTTACCCGTGAGTAATTTGGCTGATCATCATCTCACTCCGGCTGGTTCCGCACGTCTAGTCTCCGATCACCGCGCCGGTGGGCGGGCGCCTCCGCGGCGCCTTTCCGGGGCACGACGGTCCGATCCAGATGGAGCCCCCGTGAGACGAACGCAACGCCCCGGCGCCCACCGCGCCAGGGTCCGGACGACCACCGCCGCCGTCGCCGTGGCGCTCGCCCTCGTCGGAACGGTCGCCGCGGCCCCCACGGCGCCCGCGACAGCGGCCCCGAGCCCGCTGCCCGCCGCGTCCCGAGCCGCCGCGGGCCCCTCCTTCCGGCTCGTCGACATCCCGATGAAGGACGGCGCCGTCCTCAAGGCGAACGTGTTCACCCCCACCCCCGGCACGCCGGGCGCGGACGCGCGGGGTCGCTACCCGGTGATCGTGCAGCCCGCCAGCTGGGGACAGAACGACCTCGAGTACGTCCTCCAGGGCAGACGGCTCGCCGCGGGCGGCTATGTCGTGCTCACCTACACCGTCCGCGGCTTCTGGCTCTCCGGCGGCGAGGTCGACGTCGCGGGGCCCAAGGACGTCGCGGACATCTCGTCGGTCATCGACTGGGCCCTCGCCCGGACCCCGGCCGACCCGCGGCGGATCGGGATGACGGGTCTCTCGCTGGGCGGCGGCCTGACCCTGATGGGGGCCGCGGCCGACCCGCGGATCAAGGCGGTCGCCGCGCTGAGCGGATGGGGGGACCTGGTCGACTCGCTGTACAGCGGCGAGACCCGGCACCTCCAGGCGGCGGCGGTGCTCGCCGCCGTCCAGGCGCCCACCGGCCGCGGCGGCGCCGAGCTCCAGCGGATACTGTCCGACCTGTTCGCCGACCGCAACGCCCCCGACGTCGTCCGATGGGCGCGGACCAGGTCCCCCGAGGCGTACGTGGACCGCGTCAACGCCAACGGCACGGCCGTCTTCCTCGCCAACGCCTGGGGCGACAGCATCTTCAACCCCAGCCAGATCACCGCCTTCTACCAGCGGCTCACCGGCCCCAAGCGGATCGAGCTGCGCCCCGGGGACCACGCCACCCAGGAGGTCACCGGCCTGCTGGGGCTGGACAACGCCACCTGGGCGAGCGCGCTCCGCTGGTTCGACGAGCATCTCAAGGGCGGCGGCAGGGCCGCCTCCCGGCCGCCGGTGGAGCTGGAGGTGCGGCCCGGCGGAAGCCGCGAGACGTACCCGTCCTGGCAGGCCGTCAGCTCCCGGACCGAGCGGCTGCGCCTCGGCCGAGCCGACGTCCTCGGCACCGGCGCGCTGGGCGGCTCGGCGGGCACGGGGTGGCACAAGACCGTCGCCGGCGGGGTCGACTCCGGCGCCAACGGAGGCGTCGCCGAACTGTCCGGGCTGCTCGACCAGGTCGTCAAGCTGCCGCCGGTCGTGCTGGTCCCGCTGCTGCCCCGCCGGGCCGGCGCGGTCTGGCAGTCGGCGCCGTACCCGACCGCCCAGCGCGTCCGGGGAGCGGCCAGGGTGCACACCACGGTCACCTCCTCCACGCCGGAGGGCACGGCGATCGGCTACCTCTACGACGTGAACGCCCTCGGTGTGGGAAAGCTGATCTCCCACGCGCCGCAGAGCTGGTCGGGCAAGACGCCGGGGCGGGCCTTCCCGCTCGACGTCGAGCTCTTCGCCACCGCCTACGACCTGCCGGCGGGACACCGGCTGGCGCTGGTCCTGGACACCAAGGACCCGCTGTACGGCGGGCGTACGGCGCTGGGCGGCAAGGTCACGTTCAGCTCGCCGCAGCACGATCCGTCCGAGCTGGCGCTGCCCCTGCGCTGAGCGCGGGCCTCACGCGCCGCGCCCGGGCCGGGGGCGCGGAGGGCGTCCCGGTCAACCCAGAAAGCAACGATCCTGAGCCGCTTCGCCGTCGGCGGATGCCCGCGGCCGACTTCATGTCGTCGCCTCCGCGGAGAGCTCCGGGCGGGAGAGGGGCAGGCCGTCGGCCATCCGCAGGCTGAGGACCATGGTCAGGCCCCCGCCGGGGGTGTCCTCGGCGGACACCGTGCCTCCCATGGCCTCGACGAAGCCCCGGGCGACTGCCAGGCCGAGCCCGACTCCCGCGCCGCGCGGGGCGTCACCGTACCGCTGGAAGGCGCCGAAGATCCGGTCCTTCGCCTCGTCGGGCACGCCCGGGCCCCGGTCCACGACGCGCAGTTCGACGCGGTCGGCTATCGCGCTGGCCGCCACCAGGACGCGATCGCCGGCCGGGTTGTACTTGGCGGCGTTCTCGACGATGTTGGCGACGGCCCGCTCCAGGAGGCCGCGGTCGACGGCGACCATCGGCAGGGTCTCGGGGATGTCCAGGTCGACGCTGTCCTCCGGTACGCCGAGGAGGGCGATGGGCACGACCTCGTCAAGGTCGGTCTCCCGGATGACGGCGGTCACGGTGCCCGTCTCCAGACGGGAGACGTCCAGCAGGTTGCCGACGAGATGGTCGAGGCGGTCGGCGCCCTCCTCGATGCCCTCGAGGAGCTCGGCCTGGTCCTCCGCGGACCAGTCGACGTCGTCGGAGCGCAGGGAGGAGACGGACGCCTTGATGCCGGCGAGGGGGGTGCGCAGATCGTGGCTGACCGCGGCGAGCAACGAGGTGCGGATCTTGTTCCCCTCGGCCAGCTTGCGGGCGTCCTCCGCCTGGCCGACCAGCCGCTGCCGGTCCAGTACCACGGCGGCCTGCGCGGCGAACGCGCCGAGGACGCGACGGTCCTCCGCGGGCAGCACCCGGCCGAACAGGGCCAGCGCCAGATGGTCGCCGACCGGCATGTCCACGTCCGCGTCGTCGGGCCTGTCGGCCCGACTGGGGCCGACCCGGGCGACGCACGACCACGGCTCCGCCTCGTTGTGACGCTCCAGAAGCGCCACCGACTCCATGGCGAAGGTCTCGCGGACCCGCTCCAGCAGGGCCTCCAGGGTCGTCTCGCCGCGCAGCACGCTCCCTGCGAGGAAGGAGAGGGTCTCGGCCTCGGCCCTCAGCCTGGCGGCCTGGTGAGTGCGCCGGGCGGCGAGGTCGACCACCGAGGCGACCGACACCGCCACGCCGACGAAGACCACCAGGGCGACGATATTGCGCGGGTCCGCGATGGTGAGCTGGTGGATGGGCGGGGTGAAGAACCAGTTCAGCAGCAGCGAGCCCACGGCCGCGGAGACCAGCGCGGGCAGCAGCCCGCCGAGCAGCGCCGCTGCGACGGTGAGGCTGAGATAGAGCAGGACGTCGTTGGCCAGACCCACGTCGGGAGCGGCGGTGGAGAGCAGCAGGGTCAGCAGCGCCGGCCCCATCAGGCCGACGAGCCAGCCCCAGATCGTCCGGGAGCGGCCCAGGCGCGCGCCGCGGGCGACGGGCAGGCCGCGGCCCTTGGCCGCCTCGTCGTGGGTGACGATGTGGACGTCGAGGTCGGGGCCCGACTCCCGGGCGACCGTGGCGCTGACGCCGGGGCTGAAGACGTACTGCCATGAACGGCGACGGCTCACCCCGAGCACGATCTGGGTGGCGTTGACGCCCCGGGCGAACGCCAGCAGCCCCGACGAGATGTGGTCGCCGACGACGTGGTGGAAGGTGCCGCCCAGGTCCTCGACGAGGGTGCGCTGGACGGCGAGTTCCTTCGGGGAGGCGGAGGTGAGGCCGTCGCTGCGGGAGATGTAGACGGCGAGCACCTCGCCGCCCGCGCCCTTCTCCGCCAGCCGAACGGCGCGGCGGATGAGCGTGCGGCCCTCGGGGCCGCCGGTGAGCCCGACGACGATCCGTTCGCGCGAGCCCCAGATCTTGGAGACGCGATGCTCGGTCCGGTACTCCTGGAGGTACTCGTCGACCCGGTCTGCCGTCCACAGCAGCGCCAACTCCCGCAGGGCGGTGAGGTTTCCGGGCCGGAAGTAGTTGGACAGGGCCGCGTCGACCTTGTCGGGCTTGTAGATGTTGCCGTGGGCCATTCGGCGGCGCAGGGCCTGCGGCGACATGTCGACGAGCTCTATCTGGTCGGCGCGGCGTACGACCTCGTCGGGGACGGTCTCCTTCTGCCGCACACCGGTGATCGACTCGACCACGTCGCCCAGCGACTCCAAGTGCTGGATGTTGACGGTGGAGATGACGTCGATACCTGCCGCGAGCAGCTCCTCGACGTCCTGCCAGCGCTTCGCGTTGCGAGAGCCCGGGACGTTGCTGTGCGGCAGTTCGTCGACGAGCGCGACGGCGGGCCGCCGGGCCAGCACGGCGTCGACGTCCATCTCCGTGAAGGCGGTGCCCCGGTACTCGATCTCCCGGCGTTCGATCGTCTCCAGCCCGTGGAGCATCACTTCCGTACGCGGACGGTGGTGGTGCTCGACGAAGGCGACGACGCAGTCCGTGCCGCGTTCGACGCGCCGGTGGCCCTCCGACAGCATCGCGTAGGTCTTGCCGACGCCCGGCGCCGCGCCGAGGTAGATCCGAAGCTTTCCGCGTCCCATGGGTGTCGTTTCTCGCTCGAGGACGGACAGTACAAGTGCTCCACACCGGTCGGACCGACTGCCCGCCGGCAGTCGGTCCGTCACGCCTCGAAGCGGTAGCCCATTCCGGGTTGGGTGATCAGATAGCGGGGGTGCGACGGGTCGACTTCCAGCTTGCGTCGCAGTTGCGCCATGTAGACCCGGAGATAGTTCGTCTTCCTGCTGTAGCTGGGCCCCCAGACCTCCTGGAGCAGCCTGCGCTGACTGACGAGGACCCCGGGGTGGGAGATCAGGATCTCCAGCAGATGCCATTCCGTCGGGGTCAGCCGAACGTCGCGGTCCGCGCGCCGGACTCTCTTCGCCACCAGGTCGACGGTGAACTCGTCCGTCGTGACCAGGTGCGACGCGTACGGCGTGGGCAGCGTCTCCTCGGTGCGGCGAGTCGCCGCCCGTAGCCGAGCCATCAGCTCGTCCATGCTGAACGGCTTGGTCATGTAGTCGTCGGCGCCGGCGTCGAGCGCACGGATCTTGTCCTCGGAGCCGGTGCGCGCGGACAGCACCAGCACGGGGACCCGGCTCCAGCCGCGCAGCCCTCTGATGACGTCGACGCCGTCCATGTCGGGCAGTCCCAGGTCGAGCACGACCACGTCCGGGCTCTTGTCTGCCGCGAGCCTGAGGGCGCTGGCGCCGTCGGGCGCCGAGTCGACCTCGTAGGTGCGCGCCCGCAGGTTGATCGCCAGAGCGCGTGCGAGCTGTGCGTCGTCCTCTACCACCAGCACCCGGGTCATCGGTGTGCTGCCTTCCTCTTGTAGTTCGACATACGGCGGGAGCCGGCGCCCTGGACCTGCCAGGGCGCCGGATCCCCTTCGTGCGGTAAGGCCATCAGCTCTTGTCCACCAGCTTTTTGAGGGCGATGTTGAGCTGGAGGACGTTGACGCGGGGCTCGCCGAGGAAGCCGAGGGTCCGGCCGTCGGTGTGGTCGGCGACGAGCTTGTCGACCGCCTTGACGTCCAGGTTGTTCTTCTCGGCGACGCGGTGGACCTGGAGCTTCGCGTACTCGGGGGAGATGTGCGGGTCGAGGCCGGAGCCGGAGGAGGTGACGGCGTCGGCCGGCACGTCCTCGGGCTCGACCTTGTGGCCGGGGACCGAGTTGTCCTTGACCACGGCGGCCTTGGCGTCCTTCACCCAGGCGATCAGGTCCGCGTTGTCTCCGGACCGGTTGGTCGCGCCGGACAGGATCAGCTGGTACTGGGGGTTGACGCTGTTGGAGCCGAGGCCGTTGGACGGGCGCGGCTGGAACCATTTCAGGTCCGGGACCGCGGCCTCCTCGGCGTCGTCCGGGTCCTTCTTCGGCAGGTTGTAGGTCTGGCCGATGAGGTCGGAGCCGACGACCCTGCCGCTCGCGTCCTTGACCTCGGAGCCGTTGGCCTTGTCGTTGAAGGCGACCTGGGCGATGGCGGTGACGGCCAGCGGGTAGAGCACGCCGGTCACCACGGTCAGCACGAGCAGGGCGCGCAGGCCCGCCCAGAGCA